>DAONZO010000023.1:0-9580 GCA_035406945.1 Bacillota bacterium
GAATATTGAAGAGCTTGAGCATGTCGTCGTCCCATTGAAGCGTATTGATGTTGTATAGCTGTGTCCTGGAAGCTCCGCTTTGCTCGGCGACAATTTTCTTCTTTCCCGTCATGTTGTAGATAAGCCAGGTATCCACCGTTCCGAAGCACAATTCGCCTTTTTCGGCCTTTTCGCGCGCTCCGGGAACATGGTCGAGCATCCACATGACCTTTACGGCAGGGAAAAAGGAGGTGATCACAAGCCCGGTTTTCAAATGCAGCCTCAATAAGTTCAAGGGTTTGGCGGAAATTTTTTTGCAATAACTGTCGGTGCGTCTGTCCAGCCAAATAATGCAGTTGTAAATCGGTTCTCCGGTTTTTCTGTCCCATACGACGGCCGATTCGCGCTGGGCGGTCAGCCCGAGAGAAATGATATCTTCGGTACTGATGCCCGAATTTTCCACCGCCTTCCGTATTACTTCCCCGGTGCTTTCCCAGAGCTCTACCGCGCTGCATTCCACCCAGCCGGGCTGCGGGTAGAGAACATTTATCGCTTTTTGCTCGTAGTGTATACGTTCACCTTCTAAATTGAATATGGACGCCCGTGTACTGGAGGTCCCTTCATCTACAACGATAAAATACTTCATTGTACTTGTCCCTCCCACAATTCTTAAAATTTAAATACGGGTTTGAGCACGTCGCCTTTCTCCATCTTTTCCACCACCTCGCAAAACTGCTCCAGTTTGAAGAAATCGACATACGCCGCACCCTTCAGCTCCTTGTTCAGCAACATTTCGTATGACATCCTGTAATGCTTTTCGTTCGCGCCGTAGGTGCCGTGTATGGTCAGCTGCTTATAGTGAATCAGGTTGCCGTTGAGCTGCGTGTACGGATTGTCTTCCGGCAGGCCGCCGAAGAACAGGCTATGTCCCTTGGGACGCAGCAGCTCCAGGGACTGAGCCTGGGCCTTGGCGGAGGAACATGCCACTATGACCAGGTCCATGCCCAGCCCGCCGCTGAATTCTTTAACAAACGCTTTTAAATCTTCTTTTGCCGAGCATATCCTTCCCTCGGGCTTCACAACCCGTTCCATCATATTGAGGCGCTCCTCGTTGAGATCGGCTACGGCACAGCGGATGCCGCGCTTTTGCAGAATCTCCACATGCATGGTGCCCACCGGCCCCGCGCCGATGATCAGCGCGTTTGTGAATTCATCCAACGGCAGGTGGTCGTGGGAATTGAAAATATTGGTGTAAGGCTCTATCATAACAGCCTCTTCGTCCGTCATGCTGTCCGGTATCTTAAAGAGCAGCCCGTTCTGCGTCAGCGGCTTGCTGATGGGCATGTATTCCGCAAATCCCCCCTGGTAGTCGGGATACGGAATATAGCCCAGCGCCTGGACAACAATTTTAGGGCACATGCTTTCCATGCCGTTCTTGCAGAAAAAGCATTGGCCGCAGACCGCGGCGATGCAGGGCATGATCCTGTCGCCCACCTGATATCTTCCGCTTGCGTCCCTGGATTCGACGATCGTTCCCACAACCTCGTGTCCGAGTATCACCGGATGACAATGGGCGCCATAGCGGAGCTTCCTTAAATCGGAACCGCACAGTCCCACAAGATTGACTTTCAGCAGCAGGCCGCCTTCGGGGCATACTGTTTTATCGACATCTTCAAGCCCAAAATCGTTCGGGCCGCGCAATATAACGGCTTTCATAGTCTTTCCTCCCATCCTTAAAAACAAAACGGCCCGGGCGGAGATGAAACCGCCCAAGCCGTTCCTTTTTTACTTCATCAAGTCAAAGTTCTTCTTGTCTCCGCCCCACATTTCAAGGGCTACCGCCAGCTCATGATGCGATTTCGCATATTCTTCCAGCGGAATCTTTTTGACGGATGCGTCGATGGCCTGACGCATGGATCTCGCGCCGGCTTCGCTGCCTTCCCTGTGTCCGTGCACCGCGCCGCCCGCGGCAACAATGATATCAATGCCAAGCTCCTTGATGAGACGCGGTACTATGACCTGCGTCGTGCCGCCGGAGCAAGCCATCATCATCGGCTTGATATTGAACCACGGCTGGGTCATGAAGCGTGCCGTGCGCAGATAATCGAGCAGCGGAACGGGGAATTTCCCGTAAGGCGTACCCATTATGGCGAAATCTCCGCCTGCCAGACGCGCCAGCTTGCCTACCAGCAGCGACGCGTTCACCCCATAATACGGCGAGCTGATCATCGTTCCGGCAAAATCAATATGCGCCAGCAGCGGAACCTGTATATTAGGATCGGAAGCGATCATGCGCGCTGCCGAAAGCCCCGCCGTGTAGAAGTTGAGCATCAGGCAGTTGGCGCCGGCATCCAGCGCGCGGTAAGCGTTGTCCTTGATTTTCGCCACGTCGTCGGTAATGTTGACGGCGTGCAGCGTCTTCTCGCCGGTCTCTTCATAAACTCTTTCGGCCGCTTCCTTGAACTTTTTCACGCGTTCCACCATAGGGCAGTGGAAGCGATCGGCGGGCATCAATTCGTCGTCCTTGATAATATCGCAGCCGCCTTTTGCCGCGGCGTAGAACAGATCGCGGCCCTCATCCGGCGTCCATCCGAGATTGGGCTTGATCATCGCGTTTAAAAGCGGGCGGTCGTGTACGCCCAAAATGTCTCTTACGCCCTGTATGCCGAATTTCGGCCCGGAAAAGCCTTGCACATACGATTCCGGAAACGCGATGTCCAGCAGCTTCAACTTGCCGGCGGAGGAGATATTGCCTAAAAGCGTGGAAAGCATCATGGGAATATCCGCTCCGAAATTATCCGGCGGGAACGCGATTTGTATGACATATGTGTTTTCCGGGCTTGCCAGCTCCTGCTCGGTATTGCCCGGTATCTTGAAGATACCGACGACCCGGGCGCCGAAGCGCTTCTTAATCTCCAGCGTTTCTCCTGAAACGGCGGTCCAGGTTCCGGTCGTCTGCTCATCCGCCAGGGCCATGGCAAAGGCTTCAATATGCTTGGTCGGAGTGATCACCAGGTATGTGACAATGGTGTAGTCATTTTTGTACGCAACCTCCGGGAAATCATGCAATAAGTTGAATTGCTCGTTTGTCATAAACTTCTACCTTCCTTTCTTTTCTCTCACTTCGACATCTTACCGATGATGTCGAAAAAATTATGGAACTCAAAAAACGGCATGCCGTTTTTTTCAAATGTTCGGCGAGGTCATCACAGGCAAAGATGACATCGGCGTCCTTAATGACTTCGAAATCCGTATCTCCGTCACCGATAAAAATCATTCGATCATAGCTGTATTCCTTAATGACGCTGCGCTTGGCCACCAGTTCAACGCCGTCGTCATAGGGGGCAATCACCTTGAAGTCGGGGCCGCTTGCGTCGATCTCTACGGCGCGAATATCGGCGATCAGCGCCTCATACGGGCGCAGCGCCTCGCGGGCCATGAAAGCCAGGCCGCCGGAAAGAATAACAAAGGGCATGTCCTGCTGCTTAAAGACCTGCAGCATTTCCGCAAATCCCGGCCGCGGCCGGATCTTTCTTGAAAATTCCACGATATCCCCATAGCTGGCCGAGGGAATATGCTCCATGAAATAGCGAACTCCCTCGCTGAGAGTAATCTCCTTTTTCCAAAGCTTTTTTTCCGTTTCCGGATCGGTGTTTTTCGCGTAACGGTACAGGACCTGCACCAGCGTGTTGTCTTCCGATATGGTACCGTCAAAATCGCAGAATACTATTGTATGCGCGTGCTGCATCTCTATTTGCTCCCTGCGGCGTCAATCGATCTCGACCGCAACCTTGACCACCTCGTTTGAATGATAGATCATATGCTTAAAGGCTTCTTTGTATTCGCTCAGCTTGTAGCGCTGCGTAATCATATCGTTCAATTGCAGCCTGCCGTCCAGTATCATTTCCCTGACCAGTTCAAAGGTGGTGATCTCCCGGCCGTCTATCTGTTCCGTTGCGTAGCCGTTGATGCCGATGATATCGATCTCCTGCCACCAAAGGGGCGTTTCATCGAATTTTGTGGGCGCCATCTTTGCTCCGATCTTTATAATCCTGCCCTTTGCGCGCACAATGCGCAGGCTGTCATGCATCATTTGAGGCGTGCCGATGCAGTCAAACACCATGTCGAATCCGCCCATCAGCATGCGGTTGTTCATCATGCCTTCATAATAGTGTGCTCCGGTGATACGGGCCGTCTCTTTGTAAAGATCGCCGCCTATGGCTTCGTGAGCGCCCATCTTCAGAGCCAATTCTCTTTTGAACCTGGAATGCTGGTATACATACACCGTACATTCCGGATACAGCGCCCTTAATGCCTGTATCACGCAAAGGCCGATGGCGCCCGCACCCAGTAGCAGCACCTTGTCGCCTTTCTTCGGCGCGGCGCGCAGCGCCGCGTGCACCCCCACCGCCGCCGGCTCCATCATGACCGCTTCTTCGTCGGATATGCCGTCCGGTATTTTCATGACCTGAATTTCGGGCCCGATATAGGTATCCCCCAAACCGGCTCCCGTGTTTTCCAAATCTTTCGGGCTGGGCTCGCCGTAATTTTCACATTGCACATAATCGCCTGCCCTGCAGCGCGCGCATAGCGGATGAATATCCTTGATGTGGCAATTTCCGAGGAACATGGTCATGACAACGCGGTCACCCACCTTCACGCTTTTAACGGCGGGTCCCGTCTCTATGACCTCCCCCACGGTTTCATGCCCGAAAAATGTCTTTTGTGACCCGGGCAGGGGCACCATCGCAATGCTCGTTTGGGGGGCCACCTTGAAAAGGCTCAGATCGCTGCCGCATATCCCTGTCAGTTTGTTTTTCACGCGCACCCAGTTATCCCGCGGCAGCGGCTGATCCGGCATGCTTTTGAACACCACCGGAGAATAGGGAGCAAAGTAAGCGCTTTTAGAGATTTTAGAAAAAACCTTTACCGCCAGCATCTTGGGAAGATTTTTTTCCAGATACACCGTTTTCATTTTCTTTCCGCCTCAATATTTTTTTTGCATTAACAAATGAAGATATGTTTCTTCCACAATCTTTGCGTCGGGCAATATGGCCTGCAGCTCGTCGAGAAGCATCCCTTCGTCTCTTTGCATGTCATTCGCATCAGAAGAAAGTGTCTCCAGCTCGATGAAATCTCCCAAGCCGTCCACTGTGTCCACGGAAACGGTAACGCGCCCTTTGGTATAATAACAGCGTGTTTTCCGCACCGTCAGCGCTTTCCTGTGCCCCAAAGCAAGCAAAAAGGCTTCGGCAGCTTCGGCGCTTTCAATGCCAAATTCAATCTCCGGCCGTGTCTTCAGCTCCTTGGGGCCTTTATAAGTCAGAAAAGTTTTTTCCTGCCCGTCGCCTTTGCTCTGTCGGATTCTGAGCGCGGAATCATTTAGCGGCTTGCCGTTATCCATAACAAAAAAATAGTGATCCGTTTCTGCCGTTTCTCTTTGGAATTCATAGCCCTGGCCTTCGACCGTAGCTCGCAGTTGGTTCACCGGAATATCAAGTCGGGCTTTTATCTCTGTTTCTAACATAAGCCGCCTTTAATTATTAAATCTTGTTATTCCGTAAATTCAAGGTATAAGATATCAAAAGGTGCAAGAATGTGCTTTAATAAGCGTTCAACTTTTTGAATTAATATCAGGATATCACGATAAATTTATGTTGTCAATAAAGCCGTTTTCAGACTTTCGGCACCATGATTTTCAAGAAAAATCGGTTTAGTTGAAGCTTCTCCCCGCAACAGAGCAGCTCGATTGCAGCTTACTTATACTGCGTCTCGCTCTCATGTTGCACCGCGGACACGCTCTCGCTAACATGGGTACCCCGAGCGGTTCTAAACTCTGCCTTCGCTTGCGCTCGGCAATCGTTAAGAACCGCGACCCATGATTGTCCGCTTGTGCAAACATGTTCGTTCGACGCATTCGTCTTGACTCATTACTTTTAGCCTAATTAAAAAAACCGGCGAAGGAGCCAGACTTGCATAAGGCGGTGCTTGGCGGTCTCGGCACTTAGCGATTGGCAAGCCGAAGGCGCCGCCAGAGCTTAGTGCCGCTAGGGAACCGCCACGCAGCGAGAGCGTGCCGCCGTTGCAAGCTGCGACCGAGCCGGTCTGATTGTGACTTAAATTAATATTATCAGATTTTGTTTCTGAACTGACAATGTATGCGCGAGCAGGTCTTGCACTCCCTGTTGCAGCCCGGAATGGCGCTTTGAGGGAGATCGCGGGCGGGCCGGGCAGGCTCCGGGGCATTTTTCACCGTAGTTTTGGGCATGCTCCTGTCCTTCATCAGCGTCTCTCTTTTTACCGCCTCTATCTCCTCGCGGGTGGCGCCCCCTATGGGCTCGGGATTCTTATAGGCCGACATATCGTAGCCCGCTTCTTCGCATTCCCTTATGTGAGCCGCAATTTCCTCGTCGTGCTTCTTCCTCTCCGCGCTCATGGCGTGCAGTTCGGCGACGGCGCTGCGCTTTTCTCTGAGCGCGTCCGCAAACAGCTTGCTCGGGAATTTAATGCGCAGGCTCTTTTCCAAAAGCTTTATGGCGCCTTCTCTATGCGTCATGGAAAGCACGCCTAAAGAGGCCATTATGTAGTCGTTGTCCAGCAGTATTTCAACGCTGTCCGAGGGGTAGAGCTTCATTCCGGATTCATTGTCGGAAAGCACGGCCTTTATCATTTCCACTCTGTGAGGAAGCCTCGTAAGGGCCCCGCCCGTTCCTACTATGTATCTGAGCTGGGTAAGGTCTTTGCCTTCCGCAAGGGTGACCCTGCCCGAAGGGCCGTAGACATAGCGTATCTGGCCCGCGTGGCGCTCAAAGGCCTTGAGAACGGCCTCCTGGGCGAGTATTTCCACAAGCTTTACTTCGTCCTCGGTTTTGGGTATGGAATCGTAGCCCGCAAGCGTTTTGTCGGGGTCTATGCCGACTTTTTCGCAGGCCTCCCTGAACTCTTCCTCTCCCATGGATTCTATTACTTTATCGCGGTTGACATAAACGCCTAAGTCTCCCTCCACGGTGCGCTTGGCCTTGGGCTCGGGAGCGGTGAGTATGCGCGAGATCATATCGGAATCTTCGGTTACGGAGTGGAGGTCCGTAGTCGCTCCGCCTACGTCCAGCACAACGAGGTCGCCTATGCAGTCGTAGAGGAGTTTGGTGCACTCCATAACCGCGCCGGGCGTGGGTATTATGGGGCCGTTTACCATGTCGCGCACGTGCTCCATGCCCGGAGCTCCGGTTATATGGGCCTCGAAGGCATCCTGTATAATCCTGCGGCAGGGCTCCACGTTGAGCTCGTCTATGCGGGGATATACGTTTTCTATATTATAGAGCTGTATTCCGCTGTCTTCGTCGAAGATCAGCTTCATTTCCTCCTGGTTTTCTATGTTGCCCGCGTAAACGACAGGGGTCTTAAGTCCGAGACTCCTTATCATTTCCGCGTTGTATATGGCCGTATCCCGCTCGCCGTAGTCCACGCCTCCGGCAAGCAGTATCAGATTGGGCTGTATTTCTTTAATCCTGGCAAGGTCCGTGCGGCGCAGCCGTCCGGCGGAGACATAGTGAGTTATGCCTCCCGCGCCGAGCGCGGCTTCCTTTGCGGCCTTTGCCGTCATATCGTAGACGAGGCCGTGAACCGTCATCTTAAGACCGCCGGCGGCGGACGAGGTGGCAAGCATGGTGTCGTATTCGAGACTGTCGATGCCGGCGCGTCTGCAAAGGTCGTCTATGGCGCCTTGCAGGCCTATGCGAACGTCGCCCGAAAGAACGCTCGTCGGAGCCTGTCCCTGGGCGAAAAATTCCGGATTTTCAGTGTCAAGGCCCCTGAAGGCGTTGACAACCGTCGTGGTCGAGCCGATTTCGGCTACAAGTACTTCTGCTTTCATTCTAAATCGCTTATTCCGCGTCTGTGATACTCTTTAGATTAAGCGCCGGGGGCGCTTGCCGCCTTTGCAGACCGCGACCCCCGGCGTTCAATTTGTGGTTTCCTACTTCTCGCCGCGTCTTCTCTGGCGCTCTTCGGCCAGGAAGGTTGCAACGTCTATGCCGTGAGTGTTTCTTCCGAAACCGGCATCGGCTCCTGCCTTTACAGCCTCGTCGGGAACGACCTGAGTGCCGCCCTGAATGAGGATGATCTTGTCTCTTACGCCCTTCTCCACACAAAGTTCGTGTATGCGCTTAATGTTCTTGTAGTGGATGTTGTCGTGAGAGATTATGGTCGATGCGAGGATGGCTTCGGCGTCGGCCTCTATGGCCGCGTCAACCATCTTCTCCACCGGCACGGAAGTTCCGAGGTAGATGCACTCAATGCCCCACTTCTCCACTCCGCCGTGCTTGATGTTCATGATCTCGCGTATTCCTACGGAGTGCTCGTCGTTGCCGACGGTTCCGCAGATGACCTTCATGTGCTTTACGTCCTCGAACTCATGATAGAGCTCGGCATCCGACAGATATTGAGGAGGCTCGGGTATTTCGAGGGTTTCGATGTCTATGTCGAAATCCACCTTGCCCTTGAGCTCTATCCTGCAGCCTTCGGCTTCCTGAAGCACTTCGCAGTTGATGACTTCCGATTCCTTAAGACCCAGGCGTCTTCCGATTTCCAGAGCCGCAGCCTCGGCCGCGCGTTTGTAGGTGGGAATGCACATGGTGAGCATGATGATTCCGTCTCCGCACCACTCCATCTCGGGACGTATGGTGCGGCCGTCTCTGTACTTGGCAACCTCTTCGAGCCTGTTGGCTACGCAGTCGGTCTCGTCCAGCTCGTCGATGTAGACGATCTTGCTCCTGTCTTCGAAGGTGCAGCCGCCTATGAGGGCCGCCGGATCGTTCGGGTTTCCGCCGTACTGGGCAACGTTGTTGTAGCCGTAGTGAGCGGTGACGGGAGCCATGTAATCCTCGTCTCTTTCGTAGATCGCGCCTACGCCGAAGCCTCCTTCTATCTTTCTGGCGATGCCGTCTCCGTGGCGCTCCGGATATTTGCCGGAGTCTACGAAGAAGCCGTCCTGAACAGACTTGAAGTAGCCGCCGTTTTCGACGATCTCTTCCATGAACAGACAAGCTCTTTCCTTAAGGTCGCGGGCCGTCTCTCTGAGCGGGCCGTCCTTCTTAAGCTCGACCATCTCCAATATGCCGTCGAGGCCGATGAGGGTCTGCTTGGCAGTATCCGTCGCCTCTATGTTGTAGATGTGCCAGGGAACGTTTCTGCCCTCGTCGGGCGTAATCGTGGACTGAATGTCGGCGCTGGTCAGCTTGCTGATGAACATGTTCATTACGTGGGTAACGGTCGCTTCCCTTGCGGAGGAGTCGATGTACTTGGTGTTCATCTGAGCCCTCATCTTGTAGCGGTCGCAGATTTCGCGAAGCGCTACCGCGTAGGGAAGGTCCATATACATGCAGGGAGCCGGCGTCGCCGAGGGAGGTACGGTCGAAAGCGAGATGTTCTCGGGCTTTACGCCGATCTTCTCGGAGAATCTGGAGTTGATCGCGTGCTGAACTATGAGTTCGGGCATGACCTTCCAGGCGTCTCTTGCGGTTGCGTTGGCGTTGTGGGCCCCGTCGATCTGAAGCATTTCGGCCCAGGCCATAACCTTCTTGGACTCGCAGGCGTCTATGAA
>DAONZO010000024.1:0-9561 GCA_035406945.1 Bacillota bacterium
GCGGCGGAGCCCTGTCCCCCGTAACAGCGGGAATACTGGCGGACGTCCTGCAAATTCCGGTGGAGACCGTGCCCGAACCGCAGAACGTGGGCGCGGTAGGCGCCGCCTTAACGGTTGCGGTCGGTCTGGGCCGCATCGCCGACTTAAAGGACGCCGAGGCATTGATTAAAGCGAACCGCGTTTTTATGCCCGATCCGAAAGCCCGCGCCGCGCACGACAAAAACTACGCGGCCTTTATCGAGCTCTATGCCGCGAATAAAAATTTATTCCGCCATCTCAATCAAATGTATTAAAAGAGGATTTTGCTATGCTTAAAGAAAATCAAGACAATTCCGATGCGCGGCAAACGGACGCCGCGCAGGAGGCGCCGGTCTCCAAGGACGCGCCGCTGAATTCGCGCGAAGGGTTTAAGCAGGCCGTAAAGTTCACCCTGCTTTCCATTTCCGCCGGGGGGATAGAGGCTCTGTCGTTTGTCGCTTTGGACGCGCTCACCCCTCTGCCTTACGAAGTCAAGCACGTGATTTCCATAGTTCTATCGGTGCTTTGGAATTTCACCCTCAACAGGCGCTATACCTTCAAATCGGCCAACAATGTCCCCATAGCCATGCTTAAGGTCGGGCTTTTCTACGCGATGTTTATACCGCTTACGGCCTGGCTCGGTCGCCTGGCCGCCGGAGCCGGTGTCAACGAGTACATCATCAAGGGCAGCACCATGCTTTTGAACTTTGTCGGCGAATTTTTATGGTGGAAGCTCATCGTCTTCAGAGGCAGCGAGAATACAAACGCCCTTGCTAAACGCAAGGGCGAAGACAAGGCGGGAATCAAGTAGGGAACTCACTTCCAGCCTTTACATACGTCAACCCAGGCAAGGGGCCGCGAATGTTGTTCCAGTTCGGCCATATTCAGCTCTATGGCGCTGTTGCCGCTGCCTGCGGCCGGAAATATGGTTTCGAAGCGTTTTATTGAAATATCCAGATAGACGTCTACGCCTTCGTTTATCACAAAGGGGCAAACGCCTCCCACCGCATGGCCTATGATGCTCTCGGCCTTGTCGGCGGGGAGCATTCTGGCCTTTGTTCCGAAACAATCTTTAAACTTTCTGTTGTCTATCTTTGCGTCGCCCGCGGTCAGCACGAGCACCGTGCGCTCGCCCAGATCAAAGGAGAGGGTTTTTCCTATTCTTGCCGGCTCGCAGCCGACCGCCGCCGCGGCCAGTTCAACCGTTGCGCTTGACTCCGGAAATTCCGATATGCGGTCTTCGAGTCCGTATTTACGGAAATATTCTCTCACTTTTTCTATCGACATTTTTCATTACCTCCGTTGAGCGCGCAAAAAGCACAGGACGGTGCTTTTAAAGCTCCACCAGCGTAAGGAACATGGCCACCGCGTCGGGTATTATCTCGTCGTTGAAGTCGTATTCGTTGCTGTGCAGGGGCGGCGTGTCCGCTCCGCAGGAGATGTCGAACATGGTGCCCGGGCACTGCTTCAGGAACCAGCCGAAGTCCTCCGAACCCCTGTTCGGAGCGTCCGCGTAGAAATAGGGAAGCTCGTTTACCACCGCGGCCTGACGCACCTTTTCCGCGTGCTTCTCGTCTCCCACCGTGTCGGGGAAGATGTCCTCGTAGGAGAAGCTCACTTCCACTCCCGCGGCCTCGGCCTCTTCCTCGGCGCAGGCTATAATTTCGTCTCTCAGTCTTTCCATGTCCTCTCCCCTGACCGCGCGGAGAGTGACCCCGAGGCGGCCGTTCTCCGGGGATATTCCGAAAGCGTGGTCGCCCACGTTTATCTCGACTATGGTCGCCATCACGAGGGTTTCGAAGCGGGACTGATCCGCTATTTCGGGCAGCTTCGCCGCGAGTCTCGCTATGGGAAGCGCGGGGTTGCGGCCTTTTTCCGGCGTGCTGGCGTGGGTGGGAACACCCTTCATCATGATGTTCATTCCCATGGATGCGCAGGCGTAGAAGTCGCGGAATATCTTTACGGTTCCTTTTTCACCTTCGTTGTCGTTGTGATAGGCGTATATTTCTTTGACTCCCGTTTCCGGAATAAAATCCGCGCATTCCTTTGCCCCCGCGCCGGTTTCTTCGGCGTGCTGGAATATAAGGTAGACATCGCGCGTCACCCTGTTTCTTTCGAGTTCCATCGCAAAAGCAGCCAAAGTCGCGGCATGGCCGTCGTGACCGCATTTGTGCCCCTTGCCGGGGAAAATCGATGCGTACGGGGCATCTATGTTGTCCGGAAAGGGCAGGGCGTCGAAGTCCGCCCTGAAAGCTACGGGTGACTGAGTGCCGCCTCCGCGGTAGGCCGCGTAGAACCAGCGTCCTTTATCCACTATTTCCAGAGATGTGTTCTCCTTTAAAAACCGTATGAGCCGGGCCTTGGTCCAGAACTCCTCTCCGGACAGCTCCGGATGCTGATGAAGTTCGTGCCGCAGCTGAACGGCGAGTTCGTAAATTTTCGGATCCATAACAAGCTCTCTTTTTCTATGATTATTTGTTTTAGCAGTTTTTATTGCACTATTTTATCAGCAAAAGCTCGCCGCAGTGCGGACAGTGGCGTCGTCGCGTCTTTGCCGCCAGCAGATTGGCCAGATTGATAAAACCTCCGCAATTAGGGCACCGGAGATGCTTTTTGTCTATAACAACGTAAGCAATCAGAGCCGATATCGCAGGAACAAAGAATATCCATCGGGAAAAACCCGCAGTGAAGCCGGCTGCAAGGAGTACAACACATACAAGCGAAATCGTTATGTATTTTGATTTTATGCTTTTCATTTTGTTTAAGTCTCTTCGCTTTTATTGTACACGTCAATCCTGGGAAGGGGTATGCTTATTCCGGCCTCTTCAAGAGCCGCCTTCATGCCGTTTTGCATGTGGAAGTGGGCCGGCCAGTAGTCCGGGGTGTTGACGTGGCCTCGGAATTCCAGCACCAGGGCGCTGCTCTCGTAAGCGGAGATATGGCACAGCATGGGAGGCTCCGCAAGGAAGAGTCCGCTGCGTTCGGCTAAAGCGAGCAGTGCGGCTTTCGCCTTATCCGTGTCGCTGTCGTAGGTCACGCCTATTTTAACGATCAGCATGCGCGTATCGTGCCTGGTGGAATTTGTTATGCTGTTTGCCGTCAGCGTTCCGTTGGGTATGCTTATCTGCTGATTGTCCAGCGTTCTTATGTAGGTGCGCAGAAGGTCTATGGAGTCTACGATTCCGGTCATTCCGTTGCAGCTTATGAAGTCGCCGCGGGAAAAGGGCCGGGTAAACATTATAAGTATTCCGCCGGCAAGGTTGGACAGGCTGTCCTTAAGAGCGAGGGCAACGGCGGCTCCGCAGGCGGCAAAGACGGTGATTAGGGAGCTCATGTTCACGCCGAGCTGATTGAGCGATGTAAACAGCACCACGACCCAAAGGCCGATTTTAATAATCTTCAGGATAAAACGGTGCATCATCGGGTCTATGTTATCGGATTTTTTAATCAGTTTTTTTGCCCCGGCAACGATAATCTTCGATATTACATAACCGACTACAAAGACCGCCAGCGCGGGGACGACCTGCTTTAAGAGAAAATCCACAGATAATTCTTTCATAGAGCTGACTCTCCTTTCCGTCCGGGAAAAGCTCAGACACTTAATTATACGCCGTAATTGCCATACAGACAAGCTTGTACTATAATGCTTTCAAAGGAGTGCGCACAATGGGCAAAGATCTTAACAGGTTTCGGGGCTGTCTCGTAGGAGGAGCCGTGGGTGACGCCTTAGGCTATGCCGTAGCGGATATGTCGGCGGAGGAAATCCGGGCAAAACACGGCGAGCGGGGAATACGTTCCTACGAGCATACGGACGGGCGCGCCGTGCTTTCATCCGAAACGCAGATGATGCTTTATACGGCCAACGGGCTTCTTGCCGGAAGCACCATAGTCGGCAGCGGCGGCAGATTCTTCTCCTATCCCGTCTGCCTTACCCAGGCCTATCGGGATTGGTATAAGACTCAGCAGGCCGATTTTTCCGTGGGCGACATATGCTGGCTCAATAATGTTCCGGAGATGAATCGCAGGCGCAGTCCGGACCCGGCCACCCTCGAAGCCATAGGCTCGGGGCGCGTGGGAAGCGTCACCAGGCACATAAACGACAACAGAAGCAGTGCCGCTCTTACGCGCGTTCCTCCCGTGGGTCTATATCTTCAGGGTCTGGGGCTTTCGCTGTACGACGTGGACATGATAGCGGCCGAAGCCGCGGCTATAACGCACGGGCATCCCATGGCCTACATGGCTGCGGCGGCGATTGCGCAGATAATAGGCTATTCCGTCAATATGCCGGATCAGCCCCTGCAGTTCGGCGTGATGAGCGCAAAACACGCGCTCAGAAAGCTCTTCGCAAAAGAAGCGAGGCTCGAAGATCTGCTTTCGGTAATAGACAGAGCCTTAGAGCTTTCCGCCGGGGAGACGGACGAGGCGGGAGCCATAAGCAGCTTAGGTGAAGGCTTTGTAGCGGAAGATTGTCTCGGGATAGCCTTGTATTGCGCGTTAAGGCATTGCGATGATTTTGAAGAGGCGGTAGCCGCCGCGGTAAACCACGGAGGAAACAGCGCCGCCTGCGGAGCTCTCACCGGAAGCATACTGGGAGCTTATCGGGGTCTTGAGGCCATACCGGAAAAGTATATAAGGGATTTGGAGCTTCGGGAGGTAATATTGGATCTTGCCGACGACCTTTACAGCGATTGCCCGGACGGCGCGGAAGCGCTCATGTCCGATGCCCTGTGGGTCAGCAAGTACGTGGACAGAGGCTACGTGCCGGGAATGAAGGCCGCTTTCGAGGAGAAGAGAGAGGAAGTTCCCGAAGAGGATAGGTTCGACGAGGTTTTGGACAATCAGATAAGCATAGACGAGATTATAGACGAGCGGGAGATTGAGCAGGAGCGCCGGCGAAAACAGGAGGCCGCATTGCGCAGGAGCCGGCAGGATAGTTTGGAACAGAAGGCTTCGGATCGAGAGCTTTCAGAGAAGGCGAGGGAAGTCGTTGAGTTTTTGGCAAGCTTTGAAGATGCCGCCCTGCAGCAGGGCCTTCCGGACGGCCCGAAGGATGCCGCCGTGCAGCAGAGTTTCGCGGACAGCGCTAAAGTTCAGCCGTCCTGCGTCTTTTACCATTGGAAAGACCCCTCTTACGGAGGCTACGATGTGCTGATCTGTGCGGACGAGGCCGCTTTCAAAGAAATCTCCTCGGCCTTTGAGGGTTGCCGCATGGATGCCATTGAAGAGAACGGACGTCGATATTTTCTCCTCGACAGCGGCTTCGACGAGATTACGCCTCTTCGAAAGAGAGAGTTTTTGCATCCCGAGGGCGAAAGTCCCGTAGGAGACGAAATAGAGGATTTCAGCCTAAACCTGAAGCTGCTCGATTATCGCGTCTATACCGACAAGGAGCTTGCAAAACGGTAGAAACAAAGCCGCCTCTCGCGAGGCGCAAAGGAAACCCCTTTTGTTGGACGAAATGTTCAACGAAAGGGGTGTTGTTTTATAGCGTATAATATTTTTCACGGTATTGCGTTAGGAGTTTTATTCTTTTTCTTCAGCTCCGGAGACGGCGAGCTGCCTGCACGAGCCGGGCCCGTAGACCGCCTCCATTGCGGAGCGGTATTCGCCCAGCATCTCGTTGGGCACTATGGCCTGAATCGTTCCGGCAAAGCCGCCGCCGTGAGGCCTGGTGGCTCCCGCGCCGGAAAGAACCCTGCGCGACAGCGCGAGCGCGGGGGCGAGACCGGGGTCGCCGGAACCCGGTACGCAGAGGTTTTTCAGCAGTTTTTCCGAGCTTCTTCCGGATTCGTTCAAGACTTCCAAAAAGCAGGGGAAATCTCCGCACTTAAGGGCGAACACGGCTTCTCTTACACGGTTTTCCTCCAGGAAAAAGTGTATGGCTCTGAGGGTTGCCATTCCTCCGGTGCGCTGACCGCAGGCGTCTATGTGCGAGAAGAAATCGATCTCATCCACATCGCGGAGAACCTTCTTGCCGAAGACCGCGGCGACAGCGCTCATATCCTCGGGTATGGAGGCGTAGGCATCAGTAAACCCGGCGTGGCTTGCTCCCGTGCTGATCAGACATATGCTGTGGTCGAAATCCGAAACATCCGTATACAGCTTTTCTACCGCCGGTCTGTCCGGATTTTTGAAGTCTATGCAGGCGAGGCCCCCTACGGAGGAGACGGTCTGATCCATGGGGCCGCAGGGCTTGCCGAACCAATAGTTTTCCGCGAGCCGCGCTATGCGGGCTATCACCAGATCGCCCACTTCGTCGTTGTTGAACAGAGCGTTGAATATCCTGGCGATGAGCACTTCAAATGCCGCGGACGAGCTTAATCCGCTGCCGGGCAGCACGCGCGAGGAAACGAGGGCGTCAAAACCGCCGACAGCACAGCCTATGGCTTTAAAGCCCGCCGCGACACCCCTTATGAGGGCGGCGCTGCTCCCGAATTCCTCCGGCCTTATGCGGGTATCCGCAAGGTCTACGCAGGAAAAGCCGAAGCCCTGGGAGATTATATTAACTTTTGAGTCGTTGTTTTTAACGACTACGGCGGAGGTCGCAAGGTCTACCGCTGCCGCAAGCACCGTTCCGTTCTGATGATCGGTGTGGTTACCGCACAGTTCCGTTCTTCCGGGCGCCGTCAATATCTTCAGCTCAGGTCTGTACATACTTAAGCTCCTTTTCGGATATTTTAACACATAATGCTCTTCGTGTGTTAAAATATATCAGGAAGGCGAAAAAAAGCAAGGCGGAATTCCGCGGGAGACATAGCTTAATGGCCCTTAAGGACAAAAGACTCTTTCTTTTAGATATGGACGGCACCATATATCTGGACGATCAGCTCTTCGACGGCACTCTCGACTTCCTGTCTTTTGTAAAGGATCGGGGAGGACGCTGCGTCTACCTCACCAACAATTCCTCGCGAGGCAAGGATGCCTATGTGGAAAAGCTCACCCGCCTCGGAATAGACTCCTGCCGGGACGACTTTATAAGCTCCGCCGATGTCACCCTCAGCTATCTTAAAGAAAAATACAAGGATGCCCTCTATTACGTCTGCGGCACGGAGTCGCTGAAGGGCGACCTTAGGGCCGCCGGACTCAGAATATCCGAAGAGGCCGCGGACGATGTTGACGTGCTTTTGCTCGGCTACGACACGGAGCTGAGTTACAGAAAGTTGGAAGACTGCTGCATACTGCTCAATCGCGGCTGCGACTACGTCGCGACCCATCCCGACCTCGTCTGCCCGGTGTGGTACGGCTTCGCCCCGGACTGCGGCAGCGTCATACAGATGCTGAAGACCGCGACCGGCCGCGAACCCCTGGTCATGGGCAAGCCCAAGCCCGAGATGGCGCTTTACGCGATGCGGCGCTTCGGTTTTAATCCGAGCGAGACCTGCCTGGTGGGGGACCGCCTTTACACGGACATAGCCTGCGGCATAAACGCGGGGATAGATACGGTGTTTGTCCTTTCCGGAGAGGGCAGGACAGAGGATATAGACAGGTACGGAATACGTCCCGATTATATATTTCCCGGCATCAGGGATATTTTAAACGAAATAGAGAAGGAGACTCGGCATGAAGCTTAACAACAAAAGAACCATACTGGTCGGCCTCGCGTTTTTGTCCATCTGCGCTTTCTGGCAGATGTACGACAATGTGGTGCCGCTCATCCTCACCAAGACCTTTCATCTTAACGAGACCATTTCGGGAGCCATAATGGCGGCCGACAACGTATTGGCTCTCTTTCTGCTTCCGTTTTTCGGGGCGCTTTCGGACAGGACAAACACAAAGATAGGGCGAAGGATGCCCTTTATACTGGTAGGAACGGCCTTTGCGGTCGTGCTTCTCAACATACTGCCGCTGATAGACAACAGCTACTTCTTCGCTCCTGCGCCCGGCAAACTGATAGCTTTTATCGCCGTGCTCGCCTTGCTGCTCATAGCCATGGGCCTCTACCGCTCTCCGGCGGTGGCGCTCATGCCGGACGTGACGCCGAAGCCGCTGCGCTCCAAGGCCAACGCCATCATAAACCTGATGGGCGCCGTGGGCGGAATAATCTATCTGGGCGTAGCGACCGTCATGTATCCTACGGCCAAAACGAAAGAAATGGCCCATGTCAATTATCAGCCGCTGTTCATAGTGGTGGCTGTTATAATGCTTGTTGCCGTGGCCCTGCTATACATCACCACCAACGAGCCCCGTTTGAGCGCGGAAAACCACGCACTCGAGGCCGAACATCCCGAGTGGAATCTGGCCGAGGACGACGGCAGCGGAAACGAGGTGCTTCCCGCGCCGGTCAAGCGTTCCCTCGGTTTTCTGCTCGCATCCATAGCCCTGTGGTTCATAGGCTATAACGGGGTCACGACCTGGTTTACCACCTATGTTGACGAGGTTATGGGCCAGGGTCTCGGCGGGGCCTCGAAATGCCTGCTCATAGCGACGGGCGGAGCCATACTTTCTTACATTCCCATAGGCGCGATAGCGTCGCGCGTAGGACGCAGAACGACCATAAGAGGCGGTATAATACTGCTGACGGCCTGTTTTGCGGCGGGCTATGCGCTGACCACCACATATAAGGAAATAAACGTGATAATGTTTGTGGTATTCGCCCTCGTAGGCCTTGCGTGGGCGGCGATAAACGTCAACTCCCTGCCCATGGTTGTGGAGATGTGCAAGGGCTCCGACATAGGAAAGTTTACCGGTTACTACTACACCGCGTCCATGGCGGCCCAGGTGTTTACGCCCATACTCGCCGGAACCCTCATGAACAGGATAAGCTACAAGGTTCTCTTCCCTTACGCGGCTTTCTTTGTCGCTCTCAGCTTTGTCACCATGTTGTTTGTAAAGCACGGCGACAGCAAAATCGTAGCGGAAAAGGGCATAGAAGCCTACGGTGGCATGGAGGACTAAGCGCCATGTCTTACGGAAGAAAGGGTCACCCCGCCTGGGAGACGCTCAGGAAATACCGCTATGCCCACAGGGGCTATCACGACAAGCCCTCGGTGCCGGAAAACTCCATGCCGGCTTTTGAACGGGCTATAGAAAGGGGTTGGGGGGCCGAGCTGGATGTGCATCTTCTTAAAGACGGAGGGCTGGCGGTTTTCCACGATTCGGACCTGAAGCGCTGCACGGGCGAAAAAGGCTTTATAGAGGACCTGAACTCGGCGGAGCTTTCGAAGCTGAGGCTCGAGGGCACGAACGAGCGTGTGCCCATGCTAAACGAAGTGCTTGAGATATTCCGGGGCAGGGCCCCGCTCATAATCGAACTTAAATGTTTCAGAGAAAATCATACGGCGCTGGCGGAGGCTGTCTGCAAATGTTTGGACGGCTACTGGGGGGACTTCTGCGTGGAATCCTTCGACCCGCGCGCGGTAAGGGAAATACGTTTTCTCAGGCCCTATATATGCCGAGGTCAGCTGGCCTGCAACTTCTTTCGAATGGACGAGACAATGCTCCTGTGGCAGCGTTTCGCCCTTACAAATCTTTTATTTAATGCGGTTACGGTGCCGGATTTCGTGGCATATAGGTTCGAAGACAGGCAGGATCGCTCCATACGCC
>DAONZO010000025.1:0-9438 GCA_035406945.1 Bacillota bacterium
GCAGACGCCTCAGGAGCCTTAAGTTGACGCAATGAAAAAGGCGGCCCCTTGGGGCCGCCTTGGGTTTTTGCTACAGAGCCTTCATTTTCTCCAGGCAGACCTTGCAGATATTCTTTCCGCCGAACTGAACGATGTCGGTAGCGTCGTTGCAGAATATGCATGCCGGCTGATACTTGCGGAGAATGATGTCGCTTCCGTCGACAAAGATCTCGATGGGATCGGATTCCTTAAGATCCAGAGTGCCTCTGAGCTCCTTGGGAATGACTATCCTGCCGAGAACATCCAATTTTCTTACAATTCCTGTTGCTTTCATAAAAACCCCCTTGTCACAAATCGTAAAAAGCAAATCGCTGTTAAGTATATATATTTTACCATTTATAGCCAACGTGTCAAGTGAACTCCATGTGAATTTTTCAAAACAATAAAATTTTTACCATAGTATCGGCATATAAGGACTAAGAAATACAAGCAGCGTGCAGGCTTACATGCTTGCCGGCAAGACAGTTTAAATATAGCTTGTCCAAGCTCGTTTATCGGGGTATTATATAAAGGAGAGGTATATTTTTTTCAGGCGGTAGAATAGGAGGATTTCAAATGTCTGTTAAAATCGGAATCAATGGCTTCGGCCGCATCGGAAGGGTAGCTATAAGGCAGATAGAGCAGCTTGGAGATAAGTTCGAGATCAGTGCAATCAACTACCGAAATGTTGATCTGAACTATATGGTCTATATGCTTCGCTACGATACCCTGTTCGGTAGGTTTTCCGGAACCCTGGATGTATACGAGAACGGTCTTGTGATAAACGGGAAGAAAGTACCCGTTTACGACGAAGATGTTTCCAAGATCAACTGGGGTGAGGTCGGCGCGGATTATGTCATAGATACGACAGGCGTCTACACCACCACCGAAAAGTGCCGGGAGCACCTGGACGCGGGAGCGAAAAAGGTTATAATCTCGGCCCCCGCAAAGGATAAAATAACCCCCTCTTTCGTTTACGGGGTAAACCACGAGATTTACAACAGCGACATGAAAGTGGTTTCCGGCGCAAGCTGCACCACAAACTGCCTCGCGCCCATGTGTAAGGTTCTTCAGGACAACTTCGGAATAAAGGAAGGCTTTATGTCCACGATACACTCGTCCACCTCCAAGCAGAAGCCGGTGGACTCAAGATCCATGAAAGACTGGAGGGTAGGGCGCAGCATATACGGCAATATAATACCCTCTACCACAGGAGCGGCCAAGGCCGTCGGTCTGGTAATACCCGAGCTGCTCGGGAAGATGACGGGCAATTCCTACAGGATACCCACGGCCGACGTTTCCGTGGTGGACCTCAACGTGGTGCTCGAAACCCCGACCTCCCTGGAAGAGATAAACGCCAGGATAAAGGAGGCCTCCGAAACTTATCTGAAGGATGTTATCGAGTTTGTGGACGACGAGGTCGTATCCACCGACTTCCTGGGAAGCTGGTATCCCTGCTGCTACGATCTTAGACAGGGCATAGCCCTAAACGACCACTTCTTTAAGCTGGTAGCCTTCTACGACAACGAGTGGGGTTATACCGCCAACCTGCTCCGCCTGATAGCTTACATGGCGGAGGTAGACGCCAAATAGAAGGCGTAAGAGACCGCAATAAAAGGGCCGAAGGCTATTCGGTCCTTTTTTGTAAGTTTTTTTAATGCGAGCAGCAGGGCCGCGGCCGGACCGCAGAGCAGGCTCCCGCAGCAGACGGTGAAAAAGAGGGCGCCCGGCCCGGAGACGAGGCTTATTACGGAAAGCAGCTTAATGTCGCCCATACCAATTGGGACGGAGCTTTTGAGCGCGGCCGACAGCGCGGCGGCAATGCCGAAGAGCGTCCATATAAAAGCCGCTCCCGCAAGCCTTGCGAGAAGGTTTTCCGTTGTAATCACGGCCGCCGGAAGCATGGCCAGAAGAAAAATATCCGGAATTATGTGCTTTTTAATATCGACATAGGATATGGCGGTAAGAAGAAAGTAAAGCCAAAAGCGCAGAATATCTACCCCCCCTCCGGCTCATGCTATTGGCATATTATACCAACGAAATTATTTTATGTCAATACCCGTGTTCGCCCCTTGCACGGGAAAACAGCGTCCGTTCCCGAAGAGCTTTCGAAAACGGACGCTGTTTTTTTGGAGCTGATGAGCGGAGTCGAACCACCAACCTGCGCATTACGAATGCGCTGCTCTGCCATTGAGCCACATCAGCACAATATGCTGCTCGGGTATGATAACACAAAAAGAACACGTCCGCAAGAAGAAATGCGAAAGAGGAAGAGGCTTGCTTTGCAAAATTACAGCTCGCCCAAAGTCGCGCGTAATGCGACGCTCGGGCGAGCTGCCTGTTACAAGTGTTAAGCTGTTATTCTATCTGTGCCGTCGCTCTTATATTTTCATTGCGACATCCCACGCGCGCCAGATCACGGTGCGGAGGTTGCCCACCGCGTTACAGTCTCCGACGTAGCGGACTTTCCTGCGCTCCGCCGGGTTCTTGAGCGGGTCGGGCGTATACCCCACGGAAACTATTACGCTGTCGGCCTCCAGATCGAAGTTCTGGCCGTCCGGTCCGGTGGCGGTCACCCCGTCTTCCCGTATCTCGGCAATCTTGGTATTGAGATAGACAGGTACATTTTTGTACCGGAAATACTCTCTGAGGAAGGACGAGTTGGCCAGACAAACCCCGGCAACCGGCATAAGGTCTTCCATCATCTCGATTATCGTCGGATGCTTGCCCTGCAGGGAAAGCTCGTAGGCTATCTCACAGCCGCTCAGGCCGCCGCCCACTATGACGACCTTGTCGCCGACGCTCTTTTCTCCGGAAAGGAATTCCGCGGCCTCTATGGCTATGTCGAAGCCCGGAACGGGAAGCTTCTTGGGCCTTGCGCCGGTGGCAATTATAACTTCGTCGCCCGGCAGAGCGGAGGTATCCTCAACAGGAGTATTTAGGTGCACCTCTATATTCTTCTTGCTTATCTCTCTGCGGTACCACTCTATCAGCTCCTTGTCCGGCTCCTTATAAGAGAGGGACGCCGCGTTTATAAACATTCCGCCGAGCTTGTCCGTCTTCTCGTATATTACGGGCTTGTGGCCTCTGGCCGCAAGCACTAGGGCGGCCTCCATGCCGCCTATGCCTCCGCCTACGATGGCAACGGTCTTAGGAGTCTTCGCCGGAACGATTTTATACTTTTTGGTTTGCATGGTCACCGGATTCAAAGCGCAGCGGGCCATGTGCAGGGAATCTTCGAGGCTCTGAATGTTGGGTGTATCACCGTACTTGGCAAGGTTGAAGCAGGCGTTGTGACAGCGTATGCAGGGCTTTATGTCTTCTTCCCTGCCCTCCATGAGCTTGGTGACCCATTTCGGGTCTACGAGGAATTGACGGGCTATGGCCACCGCGTCTATACGCCCGTCCGTTATGGCCTTTGCGCCCACATCGGGCTCCATCTTGCCCGCGCAGACGACGGGAATGTCGCAGAACTTGCGTATGTGGGCAACGTCGTCCAGATTGCAGTTCTTCGGCATGTATTGGGGCGGATGCGCCCAGTACCAGGCATCGTAGGTGCCGTTGTCGCAGTTCAGCATGTCGTAGCCCGCTTCCTGAAGGAACTTTACGGCGCGCTCGGATTCTTCCATGTCGCGGCCCACCTCTGTAAAGTCTTCACCGGGCAGGGCGCCCTCGCGGAAACCCTTTGTCTTGGATACCACGGAGTAGCGCAGAGAGACGGGATAGTCGTCTCCGCATTCCCACTTTATAGCCTTTACAACTTCGGCGGGGAAGCGGTAGCGGTTCTCGAAAGAGCCGCCGTATTCGTCGTCGCGGAAGTTTACGTATTTGAGGGTAAACTGGTCCAGGGTGTAGCCTTCGTGCACCGCGTGAATCTCCACGCCGTCTACGCCGGCGTCCTTACACATCTTGGCCGTCTTAGCAAAGCCCGTCACCATCTCGTGTATTTCCTCCCGTGTCAGGGGTCTGGAATCACAGCCGTCTACCCAGCGGTTGGGACTGGCCGAAGCGGAGGCTGTAATGTAATCGAGGTCGAATATGGGTTTTCCCAGAAAGCCTAGGGCCTTGTTTTGCATCATCTTTACCATGATATCGTTTAAGGCCATGGAGCGGCCGAAGCCCGCGGCAAGCTGAATAAAGAGCTTGCAGCCCGTCTTGTGGAATTCCTCCATGTACTTTTTAAGCTCGCGGAACATGGCTTTGTTCTGGTACAGCCATCTGCCGCCCATGACGTCTTTTATGGGAGCCATGCCCGGAAGAATAAGCCCGACGTTGTTTTGGGCTCGTTCAAGCAGGAATTTTGCGGCCTCACGGTCGAACAGGTTGGGTTCCATCCACCCGAAGAGGGTGGTTCCGCCCATGGAACACATCACTATGCGGTTTTTAATCTCGCAGTTGCCGATTTTCCACGGGGTAAACAGCGCTTCATATTTTGGGTCCATGACTTTCCTCCTTTATGCGTCTTTGTGCGTACGTATTAAGGTATTATACCATAATTTTAATAATTTCAATATACGCACATCAAGAGCTTATATTATTTACATCGACCGGGCCGGCTTTCAGCAAAGCGCCCGTTTTACCTGCGTTGAAAAAATCTTTAATTCCCGTCACAATCCCATATATAAAAACAGAGATTCGCGGTATAATGTTTTATGCAAAACTGCGAATTTGTATTCAACCGAGAATTTGGAACAAAGGCCGGTATGCGCTTAAAAAACCTTTAACAGAGAGGTAAATAATGTCAAAGCATCTCGACTTGCTGGATAGGTCGGTGCCGCCCGGCAAGATGATAATTATGCTCGCCTGGCCGGTTTTCATAGAGCAGCTCATGCAGATAATGGTCGGCTATGTCGACACGGCAATGGTCGCTGCTCTCGGAATAGATGCCACCGCCTCCGTATCCGTAAACAACTCCTTCGTCTTCCTCACCATGGGCCTTATTCTGGGCATAGGAACCGGCTACTCCGTGCTGGTTTCACGCGCCATAGGCGCGGGGCGTCCGGATTACGCAAAAGACGTAATAAGGCAGTCCATGCACTTCATTATGGGCATGGGACTTTTTATGATGTTCGCCTACATAGCCGTGTTCTCCCCCAATCTCGCCACCATGATGAACGCCGAAGACAGCATAAAGGAGAACGCCCGGGATTATCTGAGAATACTCGGCTACTCCAGACTGTTTTATGTTTCCATGCTCACCACCAACAACATTCACCGGGGCGCAGGGAACACCAGGATACCCATGGCGAGCAATCTTACGAACAATCTTCTCAACATCTGCGGAAACTTTCTTTTGATATATCCTACGCGAACGATAAGCGTCTTCGGTTTAAGCTTCAGAATGTGGGGAGCGGGACTCGGGGTCAGGGGGGCCGCCATCGCAACTTCGCTTGCCTGCGCGGTCGCCGCCTTAATCAGTTTTGCCAAGCTGTACGATAGCAGATTCGAGCTGGCGATAAGCCTCAAAGACAACTATAAATTCAAGCCGGGCATGCTTAAAGATGCCCTCAGCATAGGTGTTCCGGTTGCCCTGGACCGCATAATAATAAGCGGGGGACAGATGATAATCACGAGGCTGTGCGCGGGTCTGGGCAACGCAACCCTGGCGGCGCACAATTTTGCCACAACCGCCGAATCCATATGCTATATGCCTATACTCGGCTTTATGATTTCGGCCCAGACCCTCGTGGCCGCGTCCCTGGGGGCTAAAGACGCAGAGCTTGCAAAGCGCTACCAAAAGACCAGCCTTAAATACGCGGTGGGCATAATGAGTTTCAGCGCCGCAATGCTATATATATTCGCGCCGAACCTGATAGGTTTTTTCACAAAGGAGCCGGAGGTCTTGGAAATGGCGGTCAAAGCCCTGAGGATACAAGCCTTTGCCGAACCCTGTTTTGCGGTTGCCGCCGTTTACGGCGGAGTGCTCAAGGGCGCGGGAGACGTTAGATTTTCGGTATATGTCTCTGTAATAGGAATGTGGTGCGTAAGGATAATGCTTGCCCTCGTCCTTGTCAATCACTTCGGCATGGGCCTGAACGGTGTATGGATACCCATGGCTCTGGACTGGCTTGCAAGAGCCGCGGTCTTTACCCTCAGGATAAGGAGCGGCAAATGGCAGACCGCCTGGAAGATAAAAGAAGTATAAAGAAAAGCATGAAAACCCGGTATCTGAATAAATACAAAAAAGAGCTTGACACTTTGCCCGCGCTTTGCTAAAGTAAGGGCATGTTTTAAGAAAGGTTCGGCAGCTATGGCTTACGGCGTCGCAAACAGCATCATGATGATGACGGAGATGTGCATGGATATGTCCATGCGCAGCGTTTTGCGTGCTTTAAGTCAAATGCCTTCCGTCCTGTAGTAACCGGTCTGTAATAGACATCTTGCCGGGGAAGCCGTTTGGCTTCCCCGGCTTTTTTATCTGAAAAGGAGAAAGAAAAAATGAAAAAACTCAGCATCGTATCAGCGCTCATACTTGCGCTCACCTTCTGTCTTTGCGCCTGCGGAGGCGGAAAAAGCATACGCATAGCGGTGCCCAACGACACTACCAACGAGGCCAGAGCCCTGCTTCTTTTAGAGGCCAACGGCATAATAAAGCTGAAAGAGGGCGCCGGAATCACCGCCACAAAGAACGACATAGCCGAAAATCCGTTCAATGTCGAAATCGTGGAAGCCGAGGCCGCCCAGCTTCCGAACATACTTCAGGACGTAGACTACGCCGTAATCAACAGCAACTACGCCATAGCCGCCGGCCTCAATCCGGTGAAGGACTCCCTGCTCATAGAGGGTTCCTACTCCGCCTACAACAACATACTCTGCGTAAAGGAAGGCAACGAAGACAGCGCTAAGACCAAGGCTCTTGTGGCCGCTCTTAACAGCGAAGCCGTAAGGGATTTCATAGAAGAAAAATACGGCGGCCAGGTGGTCTGCGTTCTAAGCAATCCCGGCAGCGGCTTCGACGACAGCCTCGACTATTCGTCCATAGGCAGCATAAGCGTAGCCGCCTCTCCGACTCCCCACGCCGAGATACTTGCCGTGGCGGCCGAGCTCCTGGCGCAGAAGGGTGTGACCCTTAACATACAGGAGTTCAGCGACTACGTCGTGCCTAACAGCGTTGTGGAAGACGGCAGCGTGGACGCAAATTTCTTTCAGCATCTTCCCTATTTAAACGATTTCAACGCGGAAAAAGGCACTCACATAGTCGCCGTTCTGGACATTCACGTGGAGCCCATGGGACTTTACGGCGGCAGGCAGGCCGACCTTAAGGCGATATCCAAATAGCGCGCGGCCGGATAGGACAAAAGTGTAAAAATGATTGAAATCAAAAATTTATCCAAGAGCTTTGAATACGGCGGGCGCAGTATTGACGCCCTGCGGGATGTCAGCATCACCATAGAAGACGGAGACATCTACGGCATAATAGGAATGTCGGGAGCCGGAAAGTCCACGCTGGTGCGCTGCATAAACATGCTCGAAAGGCCGGACAGCGGAAGCGTCATCGTGGACGGGCTCGACATGGGAGCGCTTTCGCCGGCGGAACTTCGGCTTGCGCGGCAGGGCATGGCCATGATATTTCAGCAGTTCAACCTCCTTATGCAGAGGAACTGCCTGCGAAACGTGTGCTTCCCCTTAGAGCTTGCGGGTTTTTCCGCAGCCCGGGTAAAGGAAAGGGCCATGGAGCTTTTGGAGCTCGTAGGCCTCCCGGACAAGGCGGAGGCCTATCCGGCTCAGCTTTCCGGCGGCCAGCAGCAGAGGGTTGCTATAGCAAGGGCTCTTGCCATGGAACCCAAGGTGCTGCTCTGCGACGAAGCCACCTCCGCCCTCGACCCGAGCACTACGGCTCAGATATTGGGTCTCATAAAAGAAATAAACGAGAGGCTCGGGATAAGCGTTGTGGTAATAACCCATCAGATGAGCGTAGTGCAGGAGATATGCAACAAGGTGGCCATATTAGACGAGGGCAGGCTCGCCGAGAGCGGACTTGTTTCGGAGGTCTTTGCGGCTCCGCGTTCCAAAGCCGGGCGGCGTCTAGTTTTCCCGGGCACGGGGCATCCCGTGGCATCGGATCCTGCAAGCGAACGTAAGCTGCGCGTGGTCTTTATGGACGCCGCCACCACATCCAGGCCGCTCGTTGCGACGCTTGCGGCGGAGCTTGGAATATACGCAAACGTGATATATGCCGACACCCAGAGCATGCGAGGCGACACCTTCGGAAACATGCTGCTCGGCATACCTAACCGCAGTTTTGCGCGGGCGGTGGCCTGGCTCAGGGCCATGCCCAACCTATCGGTAGAGGAGCTCGATTCAGATGTACAGTAACATTTTTTCAGCCGAAGCATTGCAGGAAGCCCTGCTGTGCCTGCAAACGGAGATACCCTTTGCGATATGGGAAACCTTATACATAACCCTGCTGTCCACGGCGCTCGCGCTGCTGATAGGCCTGCCCTTAGGCGTGCTGCTCGTGGCCGGAGAAAAAGACGGCGTGCTGCCCCTTCCGGCATGCTTCATGTCGGCTCTCAATCTGCTTATAAACCTGCTGCGCTCCGTTCCCTTTCTTATACTCATGATAATGGTCTTTCCGCTGTCGCGTCTCTTAATAGGCACGACGGTAGGAACCGCGGCGACCGTAGTGCCTCTGGTCGTGGCGGCCTTTCCGTACATAGCCAGGCTCGCGGAGGCTTCCTTAAGGGAAAGCGACCCCAACATAATAGAAGCCGCCCGGTCCATGGGCGCGACTCCTTTTCAGATAATATGCAAGGTTATGATTCCGGAATGTTTCCCTTCGCTCATAAACAACGCCACCATAGCCCTTACCACGGTGCTCGGATATTCGGCCATGTCGGGAATAATAGGAGGCGGAGGACTGGGCCAGATAGCCATAAACTACGGTTACTACCGCTACCGCTACGGAGTGATGCTGATCGCGGTAATACTTCTTGTGGTTCTGGTGCAGATATTTCAGTCCGCCGGCACGAGGCTGAGCGTAAAGACCGATAAAAGGCTCAAGTAAAAAGAAGCGTTTTGCCCGTTTTGACAAAGCCTGCGGCTTTTATTATAATTACGCTGAAGTAATTCGTGCATAAGGAGAAAACGCTTTGGCTAAATATATAATAGAACAATCGGGTCCGCTCAGGGGCGAAGTGGAGATAAGCGGCGCAAAGAACGCCGTCCTGCCGATAATGGCCGCAACCGTTCTTTCGGGCGGCATCTGCGAGATACACGACGTGCCGAATCTAAGAGACGTCGAGGTCATGTGCAACATATTGGAAGGCCTCGGAGCCGGCGTCTTCCACAATAAGGAGAGGGGCTGCGTAAGCGTGGACCCGCGCAGCATAAACCGCTCCGAGGTGCCCTACGCCCTCGTAAAGCTGATGCGCGCCTCTTTTTCCGTTACGGGCGCCCTGCTCGCAAGAACCAAGAGGG
>DAONZO010000026.1:0-9310 GCA_035406945.1 Bacillota bacterium
AGCATTTTATAAACTTCTTCAAGGGGAAAAGCACAAAACTGCCCAAGATAAAGGGCCTTGGCAAGCCGGGAATAGTGGTGGCGACCTTCCGCACACTGCTGAAGATGTCCGCCCTGCTCGGAGCGAAGGAGCCTCCGAAAGAGGAGGCCGTCAAGGCTTTGGTCGTTAAGCTGTTCTTCTACCTGCTCAGCACCGGTATAAGCCAGCTGAACAAGCTCGGTCACGAGGACGTGGTAAACTGGACAAAAACCAGCCCGAACAGGGTTTACGGATGGAGCGTTGACGGCTACGAAGAAGCCGGTGCCTACCTTAGAGTAAAGGCCGGCAAGACCAAGGCGGCAAGAGGGATGTACACCCGTTCTCAGCCCTTCTTCACCATGAGGTTTGCGGATCTGGACAGCGCTCTTGCCATACTTTTAAGCACGGGCGACCTCTTGCAGCTTACGGCGGAGAAAAAGCTCATCATGGAAGGGGCTCCCGAGTACGGAGCGCAAATAGGAGACTACATGATGCTCGTGGGTTCCTATGTGCAGTAGGCGAGGTTTATAGTGGAACAAATAACGGGAAAAGTCTTTCATAAAGAGACTTTCGAAAAAATTTCAAAAGAAAAGCGGGATCATGTGTTCACGATCGCGGTGAGCGAATTTGCGGAGAACGGCTATGCGGCGACCTCGATAAACCATGTCGCAAAAAAAGCGGGAATAAGCATCGGCAGCATGTACAGCTACTTCGAAAGCAAGGAAAATCTGTTTCTGGCGATAGTCCAGAAAGGTTACGAGCTTTTGGAGGGCGCGCTGCATACATTGGATTGCGAAAAAAACATCGGGGAGACCGTAGATGATCTGCTTCGCATGGCCATACACTATGCAAAAAAGCATCCGGACATGAACAAGCTCTATCTGAGCATGATGACCGAAGAGCTGTCGCATTTTTCGGAGCATCTGTCCAAAAAGTTCGAGAGCATCACCATAGACTTTTATAGGAAAATGCTCGAAAAGGCCGCGGAAAGGGGAGAAATCAGAAAAGATATAGATATAGACATGGCGGCATTTGCAATAGATAATCTGATTGTAATGCTGCAGCTCTCCTTTTCGACCACATACCATGGCTATCGTCTGAGACAATACCTTGGAGCCGAGGCAGGCAACGATGAGAACATCATAGCGAAGCTGCGGGAATTTATAATCAGAAGCTTAAAATAACTTATTATTGCGGCAAACACGGCGGCATGGGTTTTTCCCGGCCGCCGTGCGTCTGTTATGCGGAAATCAAACCATCTGTTTTGGGGTAGAATCCATATAAGATATCGGAATGCGTAATGGGAGAGAAGATGCCGTTTGATTAATATGATGTGTAGAATAGAGAAGCTCGATAAAATGCTTATAAAAGAATACGAGGATTTTAAATTTGACGAAATAATAAAGCTGTACGAGGCCGTAGGCTGGACTAATTACTTAAAGCGCAGCGATATGCTCAAGCCTGCCTACGAAAACTCTCTTTGTGTTTTAGGCGCTTATGACGGCAATGAATTGATTGGGATTATTCGCGTTGTCGGCGACGGTTTTTCCGTGATTTTCATTCTGGATATCATCGTTCTGCCGGAGTATCAGAGGCAGGGCATCGGAACAAAGCTCCTTAAGGCTGTTATTGACAGGTACAAAGATGTTTATCAGATGGAATTGATGACGGACAACACGGAAAAGACGAAGGCTTTTTATCGTTCCCTGGGCTTTGCCGCCTCGGACGACATCGGCTGCATGGCTTTTATACGGATCCAATCATAATGGAGATTTGCATAACAGGAGAAATGATAATCAACAATATACGCATACTGTGAGCGGTTTGTTGCGTCCTTAGCTATTGTGAATTAAGTAAACCAGATTTATTCTCACTTCGTGTTTTTCGATATCGTTATTGCTGTAGCAACAGCTGTCAAAACCCATAAGCTCAAATCCCTCGTGAAGGTAAAATTCTATTGCGTTCGTATTGCAGGATTGAGTTTCAAGAATTATGGCGCGCCTTTTCTGTACATCGGCAATTTCTTTTGCCTTATCCATGAGCTTTTTCCCTATGCCCATGCCCCGAAGCTCATCTGAAACCCAGAGTTCCGTTATCATGAGCCTGTTTGACCACTCCTCCGGGCAGAGCTCTATGCAAGCCTTTAGCTCCCCCTCTTTACTTAAAACACCATAGGCTTCCGCCTTCTCCCAATGGTCCTGATACAAGGAATCGGGAAAATCATATTCCTCCGGCGTACGGACAGTTTCTTTCTCTGCCGTTCTTTTCACTAAAGAAATAGAACAGCCTTTATTATTAAACGGGCTGATTTCAAGATCATAATAGCTGTCGCTTCCGGTAATCATAGGTATGGTTGTTCCTTTCCAATCATCCTTCGGCAGCGCGACTATTTCCACACAATTATTTTGCATTTTTGCTCCATCTTCTCGAAAATGACTCCTGCTCAAACTATATCTCTATACAATGTAACATACTGTCGGCACTGTTTGCCACACTAATTTGCCAACAAGTACAAGCCCCGTGCAGTATACTGCACGGGGCTTGTCAATAATAATGAGACCTGCTATTTCACTCGTTTACCGTCTATGAATACCGCCACGGAATGGGTCAGATAATGGAAGGGATGACCCGTATATACCGCTATATCGGCGTCTTTACCTACCTCTATGGAACCTACCCTCGCATCTATGCCGAGCGCCTTGGCCGGATTTATCGTAATCGCTTTAAAAGCCGCGTCCTCCGGGAGACCTTCCCTTACGCACATAGCGGCAAACATCGGAAGCATCCAAAGCGGAGTAACGTCGTGATCGGTTGTTATCGCAACTTCTATTCCCGCCTTGTACAGTCCGCCGCAAGTAGCAAAGCTCACGTCTCTGTTTTCGGGCTTGCTCGCGGGTCCCAGAGAAGGCCCTACAATGGGTATTTCCGTGTTTTTTGCCATGTACTCGACTATACTTTCCGAATTCGTGGCGTGTATTATGTTGAAGCGCATATTAAACTCGTGGGATATCCTTATGGCTGTCTGGATATCATCCGCCCTGTGCGCATGAAAATGCACGGGGATTTCCCGCTTGAGAACCGGAATCAGGCGCTCTAAGCCGGGGTCGAAATCCCCTTCGCCCTTTGCTCTTTTTTCCATATAGCTCTGAGCCTTATACAGGGTGCGCCTCATTATGGCAGCCACCGCCATTCTCGTTTCGGGCTCTTTATTTAACGTTCTGCCGTAGTGATTTTTGGGATTTTCACCGAGCGCAAACTTGAAAGCTGCAGGAGCTTTTATTATCATATCTTCCACGTTATCGCCCCGCAGCTTAAGGGCCGCTATGCTTCCGCCTATAACGTTTGCGCTTCCGGGAGAGACTCCCACTGTCGTGACGCCGGCGGATGCCGCTTTCTCTATGGCGGCATCAAAAGGATTAAATCCGTCTTCAGCACGCATTTCAAGCGTTACGGGGTTATTACCCTCGTTGGAGTCGGTCCCCTCCCAACGCAGGCCTGCCTCGCTGATTCCTATGTGAGTATGTGCATCTAAAAAGCCGGGCGTTATATAGCCTCCCCCGGCGTCCAAAGTTTCCCCCGTGAAATCGGGCGCCGCCGCCATATCGCCGAAACCCGTGATTTTTCCGTCCTCGAAATCCACAAACGCGTTTTCTGTTACGGTTCCTTCCACTGTTATAAGTTTCCCGTTTTGGATTCTCATTTCATTTCCTTTCCGTATACCGCTCCGCCATTCTATACCCGACGCCGATTTCTGTTCAAACGCCTTTTTTTATGATTGACTCTTTTTTGCACTACATCTCAACGTTGATTGCAACAGGATTATAACAGAGCAACCGGGCTTTTGACAAGAAATCGTCCCAACTTTTGCTGCGAATTTATTCGGCGTTTTGGCGAAAATCCGTTTTTGACAGCTCCGGGCGCACGGTCGATCGTTATAAAGCCCTTTGCGATATACGAAGGCACATTCAACTTAAAAGCGCTGCAAGCAAAAGCTCCGTGCAATATACTGCACGGAGCTTCTTCCACGGGCTTATTCTGTTATTTGCCTTGGAACTACATCATTCCCATTCCGCCCATGCCGCCGCCTGCCGGCATCACGGGCTCGTCCTTGGGGATTTCCACTACGCAGGCCTCGGTGGTGAGCAGCAGCGCGGAAGCGGAAGCCGCATTCTGAAGCGCGGATCTGGTGACCTTTGCGGGGTCTATTATTCCGGACGTTACCATGTCCTCGTAGGCCTCGGTGATGGCGTTGAAGCCTATTCCGGGCTTCGCTTCCTTGACGGCCGCGACCACTACGCTGCCCTCAAATCCGGCGTTCTCCGCAATCTGACGGACGGGCTCTTCCAGAGCTCTCACTATAATATTGGCTCCGGTCCTTACGTCGCCGTCCTGCTTTTCGGCATATGCTTTTACCGCGGGAAGAACATTTATAAAGGCCACTCCGCCGCCCGGAACGGTACCCTCGGCAACGGCGGCCGCCGTCGCGTTGAGAGCGTCTTCTATCCTGAGCTTCTTCTCTTTGAGCTCGGTTTCGGTGGCTGCGCCCGCCTTAATTACCGCTACGCCGCCGGAGAGCTTTGCAAGCCTCTCCTGGAGTTTTTCCTTGTCGTAATCGGAGGTGGACTCGGCAATCTGAGACCTTATCTGAGCGATTCTGGCCTTGAGCTCTTCTTTGCATCCCGCGCCGTCCACTATAACGGTATTTTCCTTGCTCACCTTTACGGTATTGGCGCTACCAAGCATGTCTATGGTGGCATCCTTGAGCTCAAAGCCGAGCTCCTGGCTTATTACCTGACCGCCGGTGAGTACGGCTATGTCCTTGAGCATCTCCTTGCGTCTGTCGCCAAAGCCCGGAGCCTTAACCGCAACGCAGTCGAAAGTGCCGCGCAGCTTGTTTACGACTATGGTCGCAAGGGCTTCGCCCTCTACGTCTTCAGCTATGATGAGCAGCTTCTTGCCCTGCTGGACTATCTGCTCCAATATGGGCAGGATTTCCTGAATGTTGGAAATCTTCTTGTCGGTTATGAGTATGTAGGGACTCTGAAGCACGGCCTCCATCTTTTCGGGGTCGGTGACCATGTAGGCGGAGAGGTAGCCTCTGTCGAACTGCATACCTTCCACGACCTCGAGCGTGGTGCCCATGGACTTGGACTCCTCCACGGTGATGACGCCTTCCGCGCCTACCTTGTCCATGGCCTCGGCTATCATGTGGCCTATCTCGTCGTCTCCGGAGGAAACGGCGGCGACCTGGGCTATTTCGCCCTTGCCTTCCAGCTTGTGAGAGAGCTTTCCTATCTCTTCCACCGCCACGTTTACCGCGCCTTGGATACCCTTCTGGAGTATCATGGGGTTGGCGCCGGCGGCGACGTTCTTAAAGCCTTCGTGGATTATGCTCTGAGCGAGCAGGGTTGCCGTGGTGGTTCCGTCTCCGGCCACATCGTTGGTCTTGGAAGCGACTTCTCTTAATATCTGCGCTCCCATATTCTCATAAGCGTCCTCCAGCTCTATTTCGCGGGCGATTGTTACGCCGTCGTTGGTTATCGCGGGGGAGCCGAACTTTTTCTCCAGCAGAACGTTTCTGCCCTTGGGCCCGAGGGTTATCTTTACCGTATTTGCAAGCTGGTCAACACCGGACAGCAGCTTCTTTCTTGCATCTTCGCCGTAATTGATTTCTTTAGCCATTTTCATTTCTCCTTAATAAGCAACTATTCGCAGACAATCGCCAGAATATCCTTCTGGGACATTAGTATCATATCTTCTCCGTCGACCTTTATCTCGTTTCCCGCGTATTTCGAGAATATGACCTTGTCGCCGGGCTTGACTTCCATCTTCACCTCTTCTGTACCGGGCCCTACCGCCACGACCTCCGCCATCTGCGGCTTTTCCTGCGCGCTGCCGGGCAGAACTATGCCGCCCTTGGTCTTTTCCTCGGCCTCAAGCCTCTTGATAAGGACTCTCTCTCCTAAGGGTTTAACTGTCATCTTGAATCTCCTTCCATTTATAGAAATATATTTGTTAAACGGCTTGTTAGCACTCGTCTATTATGAGTGCTAATGATATTATAATCCACCTGCGTAACAAGTCAAGAATTTTTTAGTGTTTTTTTTGTGAAACAGGTCGATAAAACCTTGAAACAAGGATTTTGCACAAAAAGAGCGCTATGGGTAAAGCGCAGGGATGCAATTAAACGCCGAAGACGCGCTTCAGCTTCGTCCTTATTCTGCCTATGGCGTTATCCACCGATTTGATGCTTATTCCGAGATTTTCGGCTATTTCGGCCTTTTCATCGCCCGCTATAAGACCCTGAAACACGGCCTGCTCCATATTGCTGAGAAGGCCGCGGGCACCGGCTATTACGCTGTCCACAGACTCGCTGAAAAGATAACCCGCTTCGGGATCCGCGTCGGCTCCGGCGGGCAGACTGTCCGCGAGGCGCAGTCCGCTTCCCGGATCCGTCTCTTTATCCAGAGATACGGACTCGTTCAAGGGAGAGTGTTTTTTTCTGTTTGCGCCTGCCACGGCATTCATGAGGCGGCGGTTTATGCACAGCTCGGCAAAGGTGGAAAACGAAGCCCCGCCGTCCGCGGAAAAGCTCCGCACAGCGTTAAACAAGCCTATCATGCCCTCCTGCACCATATCGTCGTCGTCGGCGCCGAGCATATAAAACAGGCTCGCGCGGGCCTTGACCTTGCCCTTGTACTTCTGAAGCAGCAATTCTTCGGCATCGCGGTCTCCGTTTTGGGCGAGCAGGGCAAGCTCTTCGTCGTGCAGAAGCGATTTGTCCTTCATCTGTTTGCATCCCTCTGCCTCGCGGCTTCGTAGAGTACTATGGCCGCGGCGTTGGAGGCATTGAGAGAATTGACCCTGCCCTTCATGGGTATGGATATCACAAAGTCGCTCTTCTCTTTTACGAGCCGCGAAACCCCTCCGCCTTCGCCGCCTATCACAAGAGCCAGAGGCCCATCCAGGGCGGCGCCGCTGTAAGGCGTTCCGTCCATGTCCACAGAGGCTATCCAAAGACCTTTTTCCTTGAGTTCGTCTATGGTTCTCGCGAGGTTGACGACTCTGGCCACCGGCACGTACTCTATTGCACCGGCGGAGGCCTTCGCCACGGTTTCGTTGAGAGCCACCGCCCGCCTCGAGGGTATTACGACGCCGTGAGCGCCCGCGCCGTCCGCGCTGCGCAGTATGGCGCCTAAGTTATGAGGGTCTTCAAGCCCGTCTAATATTATCAGTAGCGGGGCCTCGCCCTTCGCTTCGGCGGCGGCGAGTATGTCTTCCAAATCCGCATAGTCGTGAGAGGCCATAAACGCGGCTATGCCCTGATGGGGGCGCCCCGGGACAAGCCTGTCTAAGGCCGCTTTTTCCACGTATTGTATCTGTATGCCCCTCTCTCTGGCGAGGGAGGCTATCTTTTTTATAGAACCTTCCCCGTCCTTTTGCATCTCTATCTTGTTTATGGTGCGGCCGGACTTTATGGCTTCCATCACGGGATTTCGGCCTATCACAAGACCGGTGTTTTCCGCTTCCTTAGCCTTATCGTAAGGCACGGCTGTGCGCTTGTTCTCCGAGTGGGGGCCAAAAAAGCCCGCTCGCTTTTCCTCCGGACGGGACTTCGCGGAGCCTTTGCGCTTATCCGCATTTTTGCCAAAGCCGAAGCCGGCGCCGCCCTTTCCGGGGCCGCCCTGCTTGCCGCGGCCGTCGCCGGCAGTTCCTGCGCGCTTGTCGAGGCGCGTAGCGGATGAGCCCCGGCTCTTTTCTTTATCAAATTCCCTGAGCTTTAGGCGAGGATTGTCTCTCTTAGCCATTTGCTTTTACATATCTCCTTCTGCGGTAGCTCAGTCCGTTGTCCTCTATGAGCCCCGAGTCCTGAGCAAGCTCGAAACCGTTTCTGTATTCCGGAAAAAACGCATCGGCCTCTCCCGCCTCCGCCTCGATTTCCGTCATTATGAGCTCGTCGCAGTCATCTAAAAACAGGCGGTATATCTGCTCGCCGCCCGCTATCAAAAGCTCTTCGTCCGGGAGATTCTCCCCGGCCCATTTGAGCAGCGCTTCTTTGGTCTTGAAGCTGCGCGCAAAGAAGCAGCCGTCCATCCATATGAGGCTCTCCGGCAGGCTGCGCGAAAGAATCAGGGTGTTGCGCCCTTTAAGCGGCTGCCCGCCGGGAAGAGTCTCCACGGTCTTCTTTCCCATCACAAGGGTCTTCGTAAGGGTGGCGTTCCTGAAAAAACGCAGATCCTTGGGCAGCTTGAAAAGCATGCCGCTGCCTCTTCCTATGGCAAGATTTTTGTCTACCGTCGCTAAAGCCTTCATGCTTCTTCTAAACCGCAACGGGTATGCCCTTTATCTGCTCGCCCTTCTGATAGTTTTCGAGGGCGAAGTCTTCCACCTTAAAATCGTAGAAGTCCTTTACGTCCGGATTCATCTTAAAAATCGGAGCCGGATAGCCCGGACGCTCTATCAGCTCCTCCACAAGGGGAATATGACGGTCGTATATGTGGGCGTCGGCTATAACATGGATGAACTCTCCGGGAACAAGGCCCGAAACCTGAGCCATCATGTGCACCAAGACAGCGTACTGACAGACGTTCCAGGCATTTGCCGCGAGTATGTCCTGAGAGCGCTGATTAAGTATCGCGTTGAGCTTGTTTCCCGTGACGTTGAAGGTCATGGAATAAGCGCAGGGCTCAAGCCCCATGGCATGGAGATCCTCGAAATTATAGAGGTTGGTCATTATCCTGCGGCTGAAGGGGTCGTTTTTCAGAAGCCACAGCACGTTATCGACCTGGTCCATCTCACCCTGCTTAAAGATGTACTTCTTCTGCATCTGATATCCGTAGGCCTTGCCTATGCTGCCGTTTTCGTCGGCCCAGGCGTCCCATATATGGCCTTTAAGGTCCTTTATATTGTTAGACTTCTTCTGCCATATCCACAGCAGTTCGTCTATGCATGTCTTGAACGGAACGGGGCGCAGGGTGAGCGCGGGAAATTCCTCCGCAAGATCGTAGCGGTTTATCACGCCGAAAATCTTCTTGGTATGCGCCGGACTTCCGTCGTCCGCCCAGCGCGCCCTGACCTGATGGCCTTCGCTGGAAATGCCGTTTTCCAGCACGTTTCGGCACATGTTTACAAAAAGTGTATCCGCCTTGCTCATAACTGCCTCCTTATCTTGATACGGGTTCTCCCGCCTCCGTTGCGGCCGCGGCCGCCTCCATAAGCTCGCTTAATCTTTCGTTTTGCCCCGAGAGGTAGAGATAACCGAACAGAGCCTCGAGCGCCGTCGCCCGCTTAT
>DAONZO010000027.1:0-1754 GCA_035406945.1 Bacillota bacterium
AAAGACATATTTGTATTTTTTAGTTGTTATTAAATATAATCATAAGGTTAGCCCGGCTGCAGCTTATTTATGCAGCTGTACTTGCGTCGCACTCTTGTACGGTTATAACTGGTAGCAGCAAATGGGTGTTGCCATTAGTACAGACATGAATAATTGTGATGTGCTGTTAGGTGTCAAAGAGGTGCCAATAGATAACTTAATTGCGGGTAAAACCTACTTCTTTTTTTCGCATACCAAAAAGATGCAACCATACAACAAGCCTTTAATGCAAGCGTTTATCCAGAAAAAAATAAGGATGATAGACTATGAATGTCTTACTTATGATGATGGGCAACGGATATGCCAAGGACCACGCGGAAATCACCCTGCAGGTATTAAGAGAGCACGAAGGAATCAGAGCTCTCTTCGAAGAGATGTATTCTTAAGGCATAGCGCCACAAGGAGAAAACGATGAAAGCATACAGAAATTTCAAAGAGGTAGAACTCTGGAAAAACGTCACCGATGAACAGTGGAACGACTGGCATTGGCAGGTTGAAAACAGAATCGACAACGTCGAAGACCTTAAAAAGGTAATAAACCTCACCCCTCAGGAAGAAGAAGACATACGCGCCGTCGTAAAGAACTTCCGCATGGGAATCACCCCGTACTACGCCTCCATTATGGACAAGGACGACCCCCGCTGCCCGGTAAGGATGCAGGCCGTTCCCACCATAGCGGAGAACCACAGAAGCGAAGCCGACATGCTCGACCCTCTCCACGAGGATGAAGACTCCCCGGCTCCCGGACTCACCCACAGATATCCCGACAGGGTGCTCTTCCTGATTACCGACCGCTGCTCCATGTATTGCAGACACTGCACCAGGAGAAGGCTCGCAGGCGAGACCGACAGCGCCAGAAGCATGGAAGACATCAACCAGTGCATAGACTACATCAGAAGGACTCCCGTCGTAAGGGACGTACTTCTCTCCGGCGGAGACTGCCTGCTGGTGGAAGACGATGTGCTCGAGTACATCATCTCCGAGCTTCGCAAGATTCCCCACGTTGAAATCGTAAGACTCGGCTCCAGAACTCCCGTTGTATGCCCGCAGCGCATTACGGACGACCTGGTGAACATGCTCAAGAAGTATCACCCGATCTGGCTCAATACCCATTTCAACAGCCCGAAGGAAGCTACTCCGGAAGCCAAGGAAGCCTGCAGAAAGCTGGCCGACGCCGGCATTCCCCTCGGAAACCAGAGCGTATTGCTGCGCGGCGTAAACGACTGCCCGCATATCATGAGAGATCTGGTACACGAGCTGGTTATGATGCGCGTCCGTCCGTACTACATCTATCAGTGCGACCTTTCCCTCGGAATCGAGCACTTCAGAACTCCGGTGTCTTCCGGCATTGAAATCATCGAGGGTCTGCGCGGACATACTTCCGGCTACTGCGTACCGACCTTCGTAATAGACGCTCCGGGCGGCGGCGGAAAGACTCCGGTCATGCCTCAGTACATAATCTCTCAGTCTCCGGGGAAATACATTCTCAGGAACTACGAGGGCGTCATTACCACATATACCGAACCCGACGATCTGCCCAAGCTGAAATGCACCTGCGATTACTGCACGGGCAAGAAGAAATATGTGTACGAAGGGGTTGAAGGCCTCAACAGAGGACAGAAACTGTCCATGGAACCCCAGCACCTCCTCCGTCACGAAAGAAACAAGAAGTAAAACGCGTAATATGCGCGAGTAAAAGAGGCGGCTTGCACCGC
>DAONZO010000027.1:1764-9234 GCA_035406945.1 Bacillota bacterium
CCGCCTCTTTTATTCAGAAGGGTCTTTGGCTTTAGAATGGGAATAGTTTACGAACTTTCGAAGAAATACAAGACGCTGTCCATAGTCGGCATGGCGAAAAACGCGGGAAAAACCACCGCGCTCAATTATCTGATAGAAGAAGCCTACGACGAAGGACTTGGCATAGGAGTGACTTCCACCGGCCGCGACGGGGAAAGCACGGATGTGGTTACGGGCACCGACAAGCCCAAGGTCTATCTCTTCGAAGACACCGTGGTATCGGTTCCGGAACAACTTTACGGCTTCGCCGAAACGGGGCTTGAGATACTTAAAAAGACGAATTACAGGACCGCCATGGGCAATGTGCTGATATGCCGCGTGGCGGCGAGCGGCTATGTGCAGATAGCAGGACCCGGCAGCATAGCGGAGCACAAAAAGCTCTGCGACGACATGGCAGGCTACGGCCTCGACATGATTTTCATAGACGGGGCCATAGACCGCAAGTCCATAGCCGCCCCCGAAAGCTCCGACGCCATAATACTTGCGACAGGCGCCGTGCTTTCGCGCAGCTTAAAGGTGGTGGTCGAAGAGACCTTGCACATAGTCAGCCTCTACGGAAGTCCCGTGCTGGAAGACGAGAGGGCGAGGGCGATTTTGTCGAAGGAAAGCCGCGATAATTATCGCCTATTGACGATAGACGATGAATACAAACCCCATGTATTGAAGGCGAAGACCGCACTGTCGGCGGGGCCCGTCATAGACGACGCCATAGACGAGCACACAAAATACGTATACATACCCGGCGCTCTTACCCCGAATATTTTGGACGGAATAGAGCCTAAGAAGCTCAAGAGTGTAACGATAGTTCTGCCGGACCCCACCCGCGTCTTTGTAGGCGCGCAGAGATGGCAGCAGCTTAAAAAACGCGGAATGACGGTAAAGGTGATGGAAGACATAAAGGTCGCCGCCGTAACCGTGAATCCCTACGCGCCCCTGGGTTACAGCTTCGACCACGACGAACTGCTGAGCGCGGTGCGAGACGCTCTTAAGGATATACCGGTCTTCGACGTAAGAACAGGAGGCTTCGAAGCATGAGCACAGAATTCAAAAGGCCGCTGGCCAATCCCCGCAGCCTGTCCGACACGGGTTTTTCTTACGTGATAAACGGACTGCAGACGCACAGCTCCTACGGAGCCAAGGCGCTGAAGGCGTTTATCCCTTTCAGGCAGGGCGGGGAGGCCGAACTTTCGGCTCTCTTCGGCGACATGGACGTAATAAGGGCTTTTTCTCTTGAAAACCCCGGGCTTGTTTCGGAAATACTCTCCTGCCTTTGCGAGTGCAAGGAGATGGGGCTGAGCCTTCAGCGCTGCATGGAAGGCAACCTCTCCATGGTGGAGCTCTTCGAAATAAAGACCTTTCTTTTGCGTACGGAGAAGATAAGGAATATATTGGAGTCCGAGCTCGGAGCGAGTCTCCCCGAAAGGTACAGGCTTCGCGTGACTACTCCGCTTTTGGATGTACTCGACCCGCAAAAGGAACGCTTCGACACCTTCTATATATATGATTCCTTCAGCGAAAAGCTGGCTAAGCTCCGCAAGGAAAGAAAAGACCTGGAGCTGGAGCTGCGCAGAACGCAGAAGGAAATACGCACACGCCTTGAGGCCGAACACGGCTTCCACATGACGCCGAAATTCGAGCTCATAGTTCCCAAGGCAAACAAGAGCCTGATGGAACTGGCCGAAAGCATTTCCGAACTCAGGAGAGAAGAAGAGGACTACATGACCGTGGTCTTTAAGCTCACCCCGAACGAAAAGATATACGAACTTCAAAGAAGGGGAGAAGGACTTGCGGCGCTCATAGAAGACGAAGAGGACATCGTAAGAGCCGCCCTTACGGAGAAAATAGCCGAACAGCGCGATGTGCTCGCCTCCAACGGCGAAACCGTGGGCCGCATCGACCTGGATTTGGCCAAGGCTCTCTACGCGAACGAGCACAACTGCGTAAGGCCGCAGATAGTAAAGGAGCACATAATAGAGATAGTCGACGGAAGAAGCCTCGAGCTGGAAGACATTCTCAACGCAAAAGGCAAGAGATACTGTCCGGTAAGCGTAAACCTAAGCGACGGAGTTACGGCCATAACCGGCGCCAACATGGGCGGCAAGACGGTGTCTTTGAAGATGATAGGTCAGGTGGCCCTGCTCGCCCAGTACGCCATGTACGTACCCTGCGCAAAGGCCCGCATCGGGCTGTCCAACTTCGTTCAGGTGCTTATAGGCGACAGCCAGAATCTGCAGCGAGGTCTTTCCAGCTTCGGCAGCGAGATGGAAGAGCTGAAGGAAATATTAGACCACGCCGTCGATCGCTCCATAATCATAATAGACGAGATAGCTTCCGGCACCAACCCCTCCGAGGGACTGGCCCTCACCAGGAGCTTCATATCGTATTTTTCCAAGCGCCCGTATATAAGCCTTGTAACCACTCACTTCGACCACGCGGCGGTCGGCCCGGGGGTCAAGAACCTCAGAGTGAGGGGACTTGCCGGAGCGGACTTTAAAAAACTGCAAAAAGAGCTCGAAACGGCGAATCGCAAGCAGCGCATAGAAATATTAGGAAGATACATGGACTACCGCCTTGAAGAAGTGGAAGGCAGTTCCCCCGCCCCGAGAGACGCCTTGAATATAGCAAAAATTCTGGGCGTTTACGACGAAATAATAGACGAAGCCAGATTTTATCTGTTATAATAAATCGGTTATGCCCGATACTCAGGCTATCGTACAATTTTTAAGGAGAAAAAAGGATGACAAGCAAACTCAATCTGGACCGGAGGGTCATCGACAGCGCAAGATCTCACGCGAAGAACATAGCCGAGAGCATGCAGTCGTTCATAAACGCCCACACCACGGTGTCGACCGAACGTACCATACTCAGACTTCTTGGCGTAGACGGGGTCGACGATGTGGATCGCCCTCTGCCGAACGTCTTAGTGGACGCAATCAAGGATGCCGGAGGACTTCCCAGGGGAGTGGCCTACTGGGTAGGCAATGCCGTAGCGCGCACAGAAAAAGACCCGCAGGCCATAGCCGAGGCCGTCGATGCCGGCGAGCTGGATATCACCGGGCTCGAACCCGTAACGCAGGCCGAAGCTAGAGCCGCTCTGGAACCCTACGTACAGGCCTCTCTTAAAAAGATAAGGGAGCAGACCGTAAAGCGCAACGAATACCTCGCGACCATAGGCGAAGGCAGGCGTCCCTATCTCTACGTAATAGTGGCTACCGGCAACATCTTCGAAGACGTCAACCAGGCCGAAGCCGCCGCCCGTCAGGGCGCGGACATCATCGCCGTAATCAGAACCACAGCCCAGTCCCTGCTCGACTACGTTCCCTACGGAGCCACCACCGAAGGCTTCGGAGGCACCTATGCCACCCAGGAGAACTTCCGCATAATGCGCGAAAGGCTCGACAGGGTAGGAGAGGAAATCGGAAGATATATAAGGCTCTGCAACTACAGCTCCGGACTCTGCATGCCGGAGATAGCCGCGCTGGGCGCTTTGGAGAGATTAGACGTAATGCTCAACGACGCTCTCTACGGCATACTCTTCAGAGACATCAACATGCAAAGAACCATAGTGGACCAGTTCTTCAGCCGCGTCATAATAGGCTACTGCGGAATCATATTCAACTCCGGAGAAGACAACTACCTTACGACCGACGATGCTATAGATGCGGCGCACACCGTACTCGCTTCTCAGATGATGAACGAGCAGTTTGCGGTACTCGCCAACATACCCGAGGAACAGATGGGTCTGGGTCACGCTTTTGAAATGGATCCCGACACCGAAGACGGCTTCCTTATGGAGCTTTCTCAGGCAATAATGGCAAGGGAGATATTCCCCAAGGCCGCGCTAAAGTACATGCCGCCCACAAAGTTCATGACGGGCAACATCTTCCGCGGCCACATACAGAACGCCCTGTTCAACCTCGTTGCCGTATGGTCGGGCCAGAGCCTGCAGCTTTTAGGCATGCTCACCGAGGCCATACACACTCCCCACCTTCACGACCGCATGCTCGCCATAGAGAACGCCAAGTACGTGTTCAACAACTGCCGCAGCATAGGCGAGGAAGTTGAATTCAAGAAGGACGGAAAGATTCAGAGGAGGGCTCAGGAGGTTCTGCGCAAGGCCGACGAGCTGCTCGCTCAGATAGAAAAAGACGGATTGTTCCCGACCATCGAAGCCGGTAAGTTCGCCGCCGTAAAGCGTCCGTTCACCGGCGGAAAGGGCCTCGAGGGCGTTTGCGGCAGAGATGAACTCTACTTCAACCCCTTCATCGAGGAAATGCTGAGAGGTGCAAAATAATGAATAAAGCTGTTGCAACGAATACTGTCGATCTTACAAAGATCAAGCCTTACGGAGATACCTTAAACGACGGAATGATCCAGACGAGCTTCACCCTTCCCGTTCCCGACGGAGACGAGGCCTGGGAGGCCGCCCGCCAGCTGGCCAGGAAGATGGGGCTTGACGAACCCTCCGTCGTATACCACAAGGACATGGGTATAGGCTATACCTACGTTGTACTCTACGGAAAGTGCCAGCACACCGTCGATTACACCAAGATTCACGTAACCAAGGTCGAATCCGATGTAATGTCCAGAACCGAGTGCGAGAAGTTCATAGAAGACAATATCAAGAGAACGGTCACCATAGTCGGAGCCTCCACCGGTACCGACGCCCACACCGTAGGCATAGACGCGATTATGAACATGAAGGGTTTTCACGGCCACTTCGGCCTGGAGCGCTACCACGGAATAAACGCGCTCAACATGGGTTCTCAGGTTCCCAACGAAGAGCTGATAGCCAAGGCCATAGAGCTTAACGCGGACGCCATACTCGTCTCCCAGACCGTAACTCAGAAGGATGTTCACATCAAGAATCTCACCAATATGATAGAGCTCTGCGAGGCCGAGGGCATACGCGACAAGATGCTGCTGATATGCGGCGGTCCCAGAGTATCTCACGAGCTCGCCCAGGAGCTCGGCTACGACGCCGGCTTCGGGCCGGAAACCTACGCCGAGGATGTGGCCTCCTACATACTGCAGGAGATAATAGCAAGGGGAAGGCTCTAAAGCCCGGAGCATTCAGGCGGAAAAACGCTTTCATGCCTGTGTACCCTAAAGCGGATTTTTGTGCGGGCGTCGACAACAGGCGCCCGCTTCGGCTTTATCGTCTGCCGGCTTTGAGAAAGCTCGCGAAAGGCGCGATACGAGGATAAGTGTATGGAAAACATGCTTGGAGTAATAGGGGGCATGGGTCCGATGGCAAGCTGTCTGTTTTACGAAATGATAACCCGTAAAACGGAGGCGTCAAAAGACCAGGATCACACAAACATTATGATATTGAGCCATGCCACCATGCCGGACAGGACGGCCGTCATGTTCGGCAGCGATTCTTCGGATGCAGAGGAGCTGCTTCTTGAGGACTGCCGCAGCCTGGAGGCCGCCGGATGTAAGGCGATATGCGTAGCGTGCAACACCGCGCATTATTTTTTGCACCGCTTTGAAGACAGGCTCGGCATACCCGTAATAAGCATGATAAGAGAAGGAGCCGCCTTTATGGGCAGAGCGCATCGCGGTCAGAAAGTCGCCATACTCGGTACCGACGGAACGGTGCGGTCGGGGCTTTATCAGGACGCCTTCAGATCCGAGGGCGTCAATCCCTATACGCCCGGACCCGATGTGCAAAAGATTATAATGCATGTAATATACGAAAGGGTGAAAGCCGGTCTTTCGCCCGAGCCCGAAGCCGTAAGCACCATCACCGAAGATGTGCGCAAAGCGGGCTGCGCGGCGGCCCTGATAGCCTGTACGGAGCTTTCAATAATGAAATCCACCGAGGGGCTGGGAACATTTTATATCGATGCGATGGAACTCATGGCCGAGCGGGCCATAGAGTTCATGGGCAAAAAACTAAAGAAACAGGAGGTTTATCAGCGTGAATATCACACATAAGGGGGCCCTTTCCTGGGTGGAAGAGGTAGCAAAACTTACCGGGCCGGAAAGGGTGGTCTGGATAGACGGCAGCGAGGAGCAGCTGGAGGCTTTGCGCCACGAAGCCTGCGAAACGGGCGAGCTAATAAAGCTGAACGAGGAAAAGCTGCCGGGCTGCTACTATTACAGAACGAAGCCCACCGACGTAGCAAGAGACGAGAAGCGGACCTTTATCTGTTCCGCGACAAAAGACGAGGCCGGCCCCACCAACAACTGGATGGACCCCGCCGAAATGCGCGCGAAGCTGAACCCTCTCTACGACGGCTGCATGAAGGGCCGCGCAATGTACGTCGTTCCTTTTTCAATGTGCCCGATCGGAAGCGAATTCGCGAAGTACGGAATAGAGATAACGGACTCGATATACGTTGTCCTTAACCTGCATATAATGACGCGCATAGGCGAAAAGGTGATGGAAGCCCTCGGAAGCGACGGCCACTTTGTAAAGTGCCTGCACGCCAAGGCCGAGGTCAATGAAAAGGAAAAGTACATCGTGCATTTCCCCGACGAGGATGCCGTTTGCTCCATAAATTCCGCCTACGGCGGCAACGTAATACTGTCCAAGAAATGCTTTGCCCTGCGCATAGCCTCCATACTCGCAAGGCGCGAGGGCTGGATGGCGGAACACATGCTGATACTGGGCATAGAGGCCCCCTCCGGCGAAAAGCGCTACATCGCGGCGGCGTTCCCGAGCGCCTGCGGCAAGACCAACCTCGCCATGCTCATACCGCCCGAAGTCTACAGGAAGCAGGGTTATAAGGTCTGGACGATAGGCGACGACATAGCCTGGCTGCGCCCCGGAAAAGACGGCCGCCTCTATGCCGTAAACCCCGAAAACGGATTCTTCGGCGTCGCCCCCGGAACCAACGAGAAGTCGAACTTCAACGCTCTGGCTTCCACAAGGAAGAACACGATATTCACCAATGTCGTGCGCAGGCTCGACGACAATACGGTATGGTGGGAAGGGCTTGACAAGAATCCCCCCGAAAACGCGCTCAACTGGCTCGGCGAACCCTGGAACGGAAAGACCTCACAAGAAAAGGGCGCCAATCCGAACAGCCGCTTTACCGCACCCGCGGAAAACTGCCCCAGCATAGGCGAAGAATTCTTTACCGGCGAAGGCGTTCCCCTGGACGCGATAATATTCGGCGGCCGCCGCGCAGGGGTGCTGCCTCTTGTATTCGAGGGCAAGAACTGGGTACACGGAGTATTCATGGGCGCATCCATGGGCTCCGAGACTACCGCCGCCGCCACGGGCAAGGTGGGCGTTTTGAGGCACGACCCCATGGCCATGCTGCCTTTCTGCGGCTACAACATGGGCGACTACTTCCGTCACTGGCTCGAAGTCGGCGCGAAGCTGAGCAATCCGCCCAAGATATTCAAGGTCAACTGGTTCAGGCTCGATGAAAACGGCCGCTTCATGTGGCCGGGCTTCGGAGACAATATGAGAGT
>DAONZO010000028.1:0-9123 GCA_035406945.1 Bacillota bacterium
GGAAAGGCCGTCGAATATTACGGCGGAGGGGTCGGAGCCTTCCGAGTGCCTTATGACGTCTGCGCCCACGCGTTCGCCCCATATGCAAAGCTGCTCGGCCGCCGCCGCGCGGAAGGTGTCCGCCGCTACGAGCAGCACGGATTTCCCCCGCTTTTGCAGCATATGTGCCAGCTTTGCGATGCTGGTCGTCTTGCCTACGCCGTTTACGCCTATCACGGTTATTATGAGCGGAGTCTCGGAACTGAGCTTTAAGCGCTCGCCCTTGTCTATCTTTTCCTTCACTATCTCTTCTATGCGTTCCCGCACCTGATCGGCGTATTCCAGACGCTCGCTCCTTATGTCGTCCCGCAGGCGCTCCACTATGCTGATGGTGGTTTCCATGCCTATGTCGGAGGCTATGAGGGCTTCCTCGAGCCGTTCGAGCATGTCTTCGTCCGGTGTGGGCCGCATTATTATTATGTCGTTTATCTTCTCCGCGAGCCTGCCGAAGAAGGATTGTTTCTTTTTGTCTATCAGTGCCATATCGTTCCCCTGTTCTTTCGCTTAATCAGATTTCCGGCTCCGAGCCTAACTTCAGAGACAGCATGCGGGAGACCCCGTGCTCGGGCATGGTTACGCCGTAAAGGGCTGCCGCGTGCTCCATCGTAGCCTTCTGGTGTGTTACGAGGACAAACTGGGTCTGTTCGAATTTTTTAAGGTAGTTCGCGAAGCGGTCTATGTTGATGTCGTCCAGAGCGGCCTCGACTTCGTCCAATATGCAAAACGGCGTCGGCTTGGCCTTGAGCACCGCAAACATGAGCGCTATGGCCGTCATGGTCTTTTCTCCGCCGGAAAGCAGGTTCATGTTCTGCAGCTTTTTGCCGGGCGGCTGGGCCTCTATTTCCACGCCGCTTTCCAGGGGGTTGTCCGGGTCTTCCATGCTGAGGCGGGCGTGTCCTCCGCCGAAGAGTTCCGAGAAAATATTCTCGAAGTTCTCCACCACGCGGTCGAAGCTCTCTTTGTACTGCCTGCGTATGGTCACGTCCATGTCCGCAATGACGCGGCGCAGCTCCTCCATGGCCTGCAGGGTGTCGTCCCTTTGCATGGTAAGAAATTCATAGCGTTCGCTCACGGCCTTGTATTCCTCTATCGCGCCTATGTTTACATCGCCTAGGCTGCGCAGCCTCTCCCTGTATTCGCGTGACTGCTTGACGGCCCTCGACATTACGAAGTCCGGCGTCTCTTTCTCCGCGGCCTGAGCATAGGAAAGTTCGAATTCGTCCCAAAGCTTTTCCTTTAAGCCTTCCGTCTGAGACTCGAAGCGGGATACGCGGGCGTCGGCATCGTATTTTTTAAGCTGCCTTTCGTAAAGCTGCCTTTCGGCTTCGATGCGCTCTTTTTCGGCGGAGGCGGCGGCCGCGTATGCTTCTTTGCGGGCCGATTCGCTTTCCGCAAGCTCTTTTTCCAGAACCGCTTTCTTCTCCGACAGTTCCTGTATAAGCGTCTGAGCCTTGCCTCCGGCGCCGCTTATGCCCGCTATGGCTTTTTCGACCTCGGCAAACTCCGCGCCCTTGGACTTTCTCGCGGCCTTAAGCTCCCTTAAGCCGCGGGCGGCGCGGGCGGCGTTCTCCGACGCGCTGCGAAGCCTCTCCTGCGCCGAAGCCTCGGCGAGCCTCGCCTCGGTTTCGGCCGTTCTTGAATCTTCGTAGAATACCCTCGCCTCGGCAAGTTCCTCGGCGACCTTAAGGCTCTGCTCCTCGGCCCGCTTCTTTTCTGCTTTGAGTTCTTCTATTCTCTTTTCGGCTTCGGCGACGATTTTATCGGAGCCGGCGAGTTCCTTTTCCAGTTCCGCAAGTTCAAGGCTCCGCCTGTCGCTGATCTGACGGTTCTCCCTTTGCATCGCCTCTACGCGGATAAGCTCGTTGGATGTGAGGGCCAGTTCCATTTCGGCGTTGCGGTTCTCTTCCGAGACGGCCGCCATGCGGGCCTTTGCGTCCGCCGCGGCTTTTGCGGCTCCTTCCTTCGCCTTCTCGCTATCTTTAATTTCCCGGACTATTTCGGCAAGCTGTTCTTCTATTTCCGTGCGTTCCGATTTTCGGGACAGTATATTTCCTGCGTTGCTCTTAAGGCTGCCGCCGCTTATGGCTCCGGCGGGGCTTATTATCTCGCCTTCCAGAGTGACAAAGCGGAAGGCACCCGCGTTTTTCCCGGCCATGGCGATGGCGTTGTCTATGCAGTCCACGACCATTACCCTGCCGAGCAGGTATTTCACTACGGCTTCGCAGCCTTCGGCGCAGCTCACATTTTGCCATGCCGCGCCTAAGAAACCCCTTGCTCCTTTAAGCGAAGAATGATCCGGCGGAACAGCGGGGCGCAGGCTGCCTAAGGGAAGGAAGGTAAGCCTTCCGGCCCTGTTCTTTTTAAGCAGCTCTATGGCGTCTCTTGCGTCGCTGTCCCTGCGGCAGACTATGTTCTGGAGCTTCGCCCCCAGTTCCGCTTCTATGGCGGTCTCCCAGCCCCTGGGCACGCTTATCAGCTCCCCTACGGTTCCTATGAGGCCGGAAGGCTTTTCTTTCATAAGGAAGCGGACCCCGCCGCCGTAGCCTTCGTAGGCGCTTTCCAATTCGTCTATCATCTTCGCTCTGGCGGAGAGCCTGCTTTCGCTTATTTTAAGTTCTTCTATCCTGGCGGCGGCGTCCGCTTCCGCAATCCGGGCCGCGCGCTCGCTGCGCCCGGCCTCGCCCATCGAATCCGAGCTGCTGCTCAGCAGGGCGGAGAGTTCTTCCTTGCGGGCGGAAAGCTCCCTGTGGCTGTCGGCGAGCTTCGCGTTTCCGCTTTCCTTGCCGCTTTCTTCTTCCAGAAGTTTATCTCTGCGTAGCTTAAGAGCCGCCCTAAGACTTTCCGTGCCGGCTATCTCGGCCTCCGAGGCGGAAATGCGCGAGGCTATATCGAAGATGCTGTCCTTAAGCTCTTCGGAATGTTCCACGGCGGCGTTTTCTCTGTCTATGGCAAGGCGGAAGGCTTCTTCCGTCTCTTCCAATCGCTTTGCGCTCGCGCTCAGCTGTTCTTCTGCCTCCTTGCCTGCAATGCCGAGCCGCTCGCAGCTTTCTTCTTCGGCGGCAAGCTTTTCGTCCAGTTCCGACAGTTCCCCGGAAAGGCGCTGCCTGTCTCTTTCGAGGGCCGCCATCCTTTCGTTTCCAAGCTCAAATTCGGCGGAGGCGGCGTGCATTTCTTCCGCGAGCAGGGCAAGCGAAGCCCGCCCGTCCTCAAGCTCCGATTCCAGGCGCCCGGCAAGCGCCCTTTGAGCGTCCAGTTCGGCGCTTATGACGTCTCTCTTTTCCTCGGCTTCCAAAACGGCTGCGCCCAGCTCGGACAGCTCCGAGCGGACGGCTTCGGATTTTTCCTCCGCGGCTTCTATGTTTCTGAGTATTATATTTACTTCCACGTCGCGGTATTTTTCTTTTATGTCCAGATATTCGGAGGCCTTCTCGCTGTCAGCCCTGAGCCCGTCTATGCGGCTTTCTATCTCCCCCACAATATCGTTTACTCTGTCTAAGTTGCCGGAGGCGGTTTCCAGCTTCTTTTCGGCTTCGGCCTTTCTGGTTCTGTACTTGGTGACCCCCGCGGCTTCCTCGAAGATCTCGCGGCGGCTGTCCATCTTGTTGTCTATTATATCGGATATGCGGCCCTGGCCTATTACGGAGTAACCCTCCACGCCGATGCCGGTGTCCATTATAAGCTCTCTTATGTCTCTTAAGCGGCAGGGTGTGCGGTTTATGAGGTACTCGCTCTCTCCGGAGCGATACATGCGCCTCGTTATTCCCACTTCCGCAAAATCAATGGGAAGGCTGCGCTTGGAATTGTCTATCACAAGCGTAACCTCCGCCATACCCTTGGCTTTGCGGCTCTGAGTGCCGGCAAAGATGACTTCTTCCATCTTGCCTCCGCGCAGGGTCTTGGGGCTCTGCTCGCCAAGCACCCAGCGTATGGCATCCGAAATATTGGACTTGCCGGCTCCGTTGGGACCGACTATGCAGGTTATGCCGTCGGTGAATTCTATGCTTACGGGATCCGCAAAGGACTTGAAGCCGTTCAGCTCTATCCTCTTAAAATACATCTGCTACTGCCTTTCGTTGAGGCCCGCGAGCGCCGCTTTCGCGGCCTCCTGCTGGGCCTGTTTTTTTGAGTTTCCGCTGCCTGTGCCTATTCTTGTTCCGTCGACCGAAACCGCGGCCTCGAAGCGTTTATCGTGGTCGGGACCGCTTTCGGAGACTATTTCGTACATTATTTCCGCGGGACCGCTGCGCTGCAGCTCTTCCTGAAGCGCCGTCTTGTAGTCGCCCTGCAGTCCGTCGGAAAGCGCGCGGTTCATCGTTTCGCCTAAAAGAAGACTTACCGTTTTCGAGGCGGCTGCCATGCCGCCGTCCAGGTATACCGCGCCTATTACGGCCTCCAGCGCGTCCGCCCTTATGGAATCCCGGCTGCGCCCTCCGTCGGACTCTTCTCCTTTTCCGAGGCGTATAAAATTATGCAGCCCAAACCGGGCGCTTGCGGCGGCCAGAGATTTTTCGCATACCACGGCGGCTCTTATCCTGGTCATCGCACCCTCGCGCCTTGCTCCGCTTTCGTATAGGAATATGCTCACTATGGCATCCAGCACGGCGTCACCCAAAAATTCGAGACGCTCGTTGCCGCAGTAGGCTCCGCCCTCCAGCTCGTTTGCGCGGGAGCTGTGGGTAAGGGCCCTTTCCAGCAGGTCGGGCTGCCTGAAGGTATAGCCTATTATCTTTTCCAGTTCTTTTATGTCTTTTTGCATATATCTCCCGATAAAAGGGCAATGGGGGCAGCCTAAAGCCGCCCCCATGAATCAGGGTATTAGCTTTTACTGTTTTCCGCTGGCGCCGAGGACATTGCGCAGCTTGTGAGCCACCATGGCCTTTATGGCGTCGCGGGCCGGGGAGAGGTATTTGCGGGGGTCGAAGTCCGCCGGATGCTCGGTAAGATGCTTCCTTATCTCGGCCGTCATGGCAAGGCGAAGGTCGGTGTCTATGTTGACCTTGCAGACGCCGTATTTCGCGGCCTCTCTTATCATTTCCTCCGGCACGCCCCTGGCTCCGGGTATGGCTCCTCCGTATTTGTTGCAAAGGTCTACGAACTGCGGAAGCACGGTGGACGCTCCGTGGAGCACCAGGGGGGTGTCCGGTATGAGGGCGTGTATGGCCTTGAGCCTTTCGAAGTCCAGGCGGGGTTCTCCCTTGAACTTGAAGGCTCCGTGGCTGGTTCCTATGGCTATGGCCAGGGAATCCACTCCGGTGCGGGCCACGAACTCGGCGGCTTCCTCCGGCACTGTGAAGGTGGCATCTGCGGTTGCAACATTTACGGCGTCCTCTATTCCGGCAAGCTTGCCGAGCTCCGCTTCAACCACCACTCCGTGGTCGTGGGCGTATTCGACAACCTCTTTGGTTATCCTTATATTTTCTTCGAGCTCGTGGCGCGAGGCGTCTATCATCACGGAGGTAAAGCCGTCGTCCACGCACTTTTTGCATATGTCGAAGTCTTCGCCGTGGTCCAGATGAAGGCAAATATCCAGACCGCTGTCCAAAAGCGCGGCCTCCACCAGCTTTATAAGGTAGGCCGGACGGGCATACTTTCTTGCTCCGGCCGAGACCTGGAGTATAAGCGGGGCCTTTTCCTCTTTTGCGGCGTCAACTATGCCCTGGATTATCTCCATGTTGTTGACGTTGAAAGCCCCGATGGCGTAATCGCTTTTAAGAGCCTTCGCGAACATTTCCTTTGTGCTTACAAGTGCCATTTTTACCTCCTTACTTTATAAGAATCTTAATTATCTCATCCATGGTAGAGCCGGCGGGTATGGTGAAGGTACCTGCCTTGAGCTTGGTGTCGGCCTTCTGTTCCACAAGGGTGTCTATAAACTCCTGCGTGGAGCTTATGAGCCCGGCGTCGTATAGTATTTCGGCTATCTTGCTTGCATAAGAACCCGCGGGAACCGTTATCTTGGTTTCTCCTGTCGCCGGAGGCGGCGCGGGAGGATCCGTGCTCGCAGAGGGATCTTCCGTGCCGGTCTGACCCGGCTCGGCGTCCTCTCCGGTGCCTTCCGGATTGGGGTTGATGCTCGGATTTACCGGCTCCGGAGTAAGGTCTATTCCGCTGAGGTCGGTGTCCGGCTCCACGGGCTTATCCGCCACCAATATCTCCTGCTGTTTCGCGAGATATTCGGGATAGGCCATGATGTCCGCGACTCTCCATGTTATTACGCCGCCCGCGACGGCCAATATCAAGAGGGCGACCACTATGTCGTTGAAGTCGTAGATTAGATCCTTGATTTTGCTGATCATGATAAGCCTCCTTAGTTCTGTACGCCAAGTATAACATTTCTCTTCAGCGGGTCGCAAGCCCGCGGCCTATGTGTTCTTTTCCTTGCGGATGCGCTCCATGTTGCGCTCGCTGTCTCTCTTTGCTATGTCCGCCCTCTTGTCGTAGAGCTTCTTGCCCTTTGCCACGGCAAGCTCCAGCTTTACAAGCCCGCGCGGGTTTATATACAGGCGGGAGGGTATGAGGGTGAGACCCTGCTGTGCCGTCGCCTGCGCGAGCTTGCGTATCTCCCGCTTGTGCAGCAGGAGCTTCTTGGGCCTGAGCGGATCCGTGTTGTAGCGATTCCCCTTGTCGTAGGGAGCTATGTGCATTCCGTATACCCATACTTCCGTGCCGGAAACCTTGGCGTAGGAGTCTCTTAAGTTTACGCCTCCGGCGCGCACGGACTTTATCTCCGTGCCGGAAAGAACCACCCCGCATTCTATCGTTTCCAGAAAGAAGTAGTCGTGACGGGCTTTTTTGTTGTTTTCTATAAGTTTGCCCGCACCCATGTCTTTAGTCGAGGCCTCCTATGCTGCTGAAGGGGAAAAGCCTGAACACGGCCTTCCCCACTATGCTGTCCATATCTACGGGCCCTATGCGGCTGTCGCGGCTGTCGGCGCTGTTCTGCCGGTTGTCGCCCATTACGAAGACGCTGCCCTCCGGCACGGTAATCTCTTCCATGTTGCCGCCGGTAAAGCCGTCTTTGGTGTAGTCTTCGGAAAGCTCTTCCCCGTTGCGGTAGACACGGCCGTCGTGTATGGAAACGGTGTCGCCCGGCACGGCGATGACCCTCTTTATGAGCAGCTTGCCTTTGCCCGAGCCGGAGCTGAGGCTGCTTCGGAACACTATGATGTCGCCGCAGGCGGGGGAACCGCCGAAGAGGCGGTAACTCTGCTTGCTTACGAAGAGGTAGTCGTTCTCGTGAAGGGTGTTCTCCATGGAATGTTCGCGCACTATTGTAGGCTGTACAAATTGAAGCAAAATAATCGCGAATACTACCGCGAAGCCTATATCTTTTACCCATTCTTTAAGGTTATCGTTCAATTTCATGTGGTATTTCCTTCCCGAAAAGACCTAGCTCCACGGCGGAAAAGGCCGGAGGGGGCGGAGATGTAAAGCTTTTGCCTTTAAGGTATTCGAGACCCGGCGGGGCTTCGTTAAAGCGCAATCTGTATGCGTGCAGAAGCTGGGTGCTGAGGCCGAAGTTCTGCTCCGCAAAGCGGTTTACGCGGCGGTCGCCGTACTTGGCGTCGCCTATTAAGGGGTGACCCGCGCTCTTAAGGTGGGCCCTTATCTGGTGGCTGCGGCCGGTCACAAGTTCCGCTTCTATAAGAGTGTATGCCTCGTTTCCGGCTATGGGGCGGGCTATGGTCTCTATCAGCTTTCCGCTCCCCTCTTCCGCGGAGAGCACGCTTACGGTGTTGGTTTTTTCGTCTTTCTCCAGACTGTCCTTAAGGCGAAGCTCGTTTTTGAGCTCTCCGGAAACTATGGTGAGATAGTATTTGCTTACGGCGGTCCGGCTGCGGAACATGGCCGAAAGCTGCCTTAAGGCTTCGGCGCTCTTGCCGAAGACCACGAGCCCTGTGGTGTTGCGGTCCAGTCGGTGGACGGGGCTCGGTGTGAAGCTGCGCTCCGCGCGGGGCGAATAGGCCCCGCTCTCTATGAGATAGGCTATAACCTGATTCGCGAGGGTGTCCTTCTTTTCTTTGCCGTCTCCGTGCACAAGAAGACCGAAGGGCTTGCTCACTATCAGAATATTCTCGTCTTCATATATGACGGAAAACTGACGCTTCGCGTTGCGCTTCCCCTGCGGCGCCGTGTAATCGGTAATTTCGGCGTCGGTAAGAAAGAGGGAAAGGACGTCGCCCTCTTGGAGCATATAGTTTTCCGCGCAGCGTTTTCCGTTTATCCTGCAGTCTTTGCGTATAAGGGTGTAAACGCGCGAAAGCGGGGCTTTGGACAGGTATTTTTTAAGGAACCTGTCAAGCCTCTGCCCGGCGTCGTTTTTCCGTATAGTAAACTCCTGCATAACCGTTTTATTTTACCACGTACGGAGCCGCAGTACAAGACACGAAGCTACGGCAAAACTTGCGAAAATCGGTGTGCCCGGCTTGGGAAAACGGCGAAAAGCCTGCGCCTTTACTTCAGCAGGGCGGTCATAAATCTCTTGGTAAAGATCTTTTCGTCCACGGCCGTAATGACCTCCGCGTTGTTTCCTCCGATCGTGGGCATGGACTCGTATATGCGCCCGTCCTGATAGAATATCACCTGACCGTAGGTGGAGCCCTCCGCGGTGATGCAGGAGCAGTGGCATTTTACGCTGGACTTTACGAAGTCGGGCCAAAGGGCGGCGGCCATCGCTATGGCGTCGGGAAGGTCGGCGACATGAATGCCTCTTGCTCTCTCGTTGAACTTGGCGAGCTGCGAGGTGGCCTTCACCAAAAAGCGTCCGATCTCGTTGCCGTTCGCAAGGGCCAGAAGCTCGGTTTCGTCGAAGCCGATTTCCGCGGTGCAAAGGTCGAAGCCGGCTATCGTGATGGGAACTCCGGCATCGAGCATAAGGGCGTAGGCTTCCGCGTCTATAAAGACGTTGAACTCGGAAACGGGGGTCGCGTTGCCGGAACCGAAGCCGGGCGTACCCATGGACCATATGTGCTTGACTTTTTTCATGACTTCGCGGTCGGTGAGCACGGCGAGGGCCACGTTGGTGGCGGGGCCGAGGACGGCTATCTCCACTTCTCCGGGATAGCGGGCCACCTGGTCCAATAT
>DAONZO010000029.1:0-9049 GCA_035406945.1 Bacillota bacterium
CCGCTATGCGCTTGGCAAAATCCTTGTAGCGCGCCCTCATCTTTTCGTCCGGGATTATCACGAAGGAGTTCTGACAGGCCGCCAGGTTAAAGGTCTTGGACAAAGCGGTCATGGTTATGAGCATGTCGTCGTAGTCGCCCACCGTCGCCGTGGGTATGTGCTTTCTTTCGCCCCAGACAAAATCCTGGTGTATCTCGTCGGATATCACAAGCACTCCGTGCTTTCTGCATATACCCATCAGATTCCGAAGTTCTTCCCTTGTCCACACCCTGCTCACGGGGTTGTGGGGCGAGCTCATTATAAAGAGCGTTACATTGTTGTCTATGATGTCGTTTTCGAACTGCTCGTAGTCTATCCTGTATGCTCCGTCCTCGTTTACAAGGTCGGACATCACGAGCAGGCGGTCGTTGTCCTTGACCGCGTTCAGCATGGGGTAGTAGCAGGGGGTCAGCACTATTACGCCGTCTCCCGGGCGGGTGCTCATGAGCAGAACCCGGTAGGAGGCGGAAACCACGCCGGGTGCGGTGCATATCCATTCCCTTCGTATCTCGTAGCCGTGCTTTTCTTTTTCCCATTCGATAAAGGCTTCGTAGAAGCTGTCCGGAGGCCTGTAATAGCCGAAGGGAACATTGGCGACGAAGTCCGCAAGCGCCTTGCGTACGGGTTCGGCCGTCGCAAAATCCATGTCGGCCACCCACATTGCTATAAGGTCGTCCCGGCCGAAGATGGCCTCAAGACCGTCCCATTTTGCACTGCTTGTGCCGCGTCTGTCGATATACTCTAATGCCATAGTTGCCTCCTTGCGCTACGTGTCGTTTACTCATAAAATACCCCTTTATAATACCAAAAAATAGCGCCTTCCGTCAAGCAAGCCCCGGGCCGGACAAGCGTCCGGCCGCAAGATAAATAATTAACTTTATCGCTTAATAAGCGGCAAGTGCTGCGCTGTGTTATAATATCGCAAAGAAGCGGCAGAGTTCCGCGGATAGGAGGCGATTATGCATACACCGACACTTGAGCAGGCCAGAGAGCTGCTCTACGAACACAATAAGGAAGATTTTCACCGGCAGCACGGCGAGGTGGTGTCGGGCGTCTTGGCCTGGTTCGCAAAGAAGTACGACCCGGAGAATGTCGAATTCTGGGCGGCGGTCGGGATGCTTCACGACCTGGATTTCGAGAAGTATCCGGAAGAGCATTGCGTCAGGGCGAAAAATATGATGGAGGAGCTGGACATCAATCCCGACATGATACGCGCCTGCTGCTCCCACGGCTGGGGGGAAACCGGCGCGGAGTTCAAGCCCGAGAGCACCATGGAGAAGATACTGTTTGCGGTCGATGAACTCAGCGGCCTCATAGGCGCCGCGGCGCTGGTAAGGCCCTCCAAAGCCACCGCCGACATGAACCTCAAATCCGTAAAAAAGAAGTTCAAGGACAAAGCTTTCGCCGCAGGCTGCAGCCGGGAAGTAATCCAAAAAGGCGCCGAGGAGCTCGGCTGGGAGCTGGACGATCTGCTGGCGCAGACCTTGGAGGCTATGCAGAGCCTGGAATCCGGCGAATAGACGCGAGTGTTGTCTTGATGATGGCGTTGTGTCAATTTTAGTATTTATTGACGCAACGCTTGATTTTTGCGACAAAAATAAAAAATCCTTGCAAAAACTCCGGACTGCTGATATACTCTTGAAGCTCGCCCCTCGGGCGATGCTCTCTGCTGCGGAGAACACCGCAGCCATTGTAAAATGACCATAGAGAGGAGGAAGAAAATGAGTAATTACGAACTGATGTTTGTGATCGATCCCTTGCTGGAAGAAGAGAAGCGCGACGCCGCCATAGAGACTGTAAAGTCCATAATCGCGGAGGCCGGCGAAGTAACGGAAACCGACGTCTGGGGTCTGAGAAGACTCGCCTATCCCATCGACAAGAAGAACGAAGGCTACTACGTGGTAATGAAGTTTACCGCAAGCCCCGAACTTCCCAAGGAGCTGGACAGAAGGCTGAGGATTTCCGATAATTTCATGAGACACATCATAGTTAATTTGGACGAAAAGTAGAAAGGGCGGTAAGATATGAATTCGGTAAGCTTAATCGGAAGACTTACGCGCGACCCCGAGGTCCGCTACGGAGCGACAAGCCAGATTGCCGTCGCCCGTTTCTCGATTGCCATCGACAGAGGCAAGGATAAGAACGGCGAGGACAGAGGCACCGACTTCCCAAACATCGTATGCTTTGGAAAGACCGCCGAGCTGTGCGAAAAGTATCTTGGAAAAGGCCGTCTTGTCGGGATCACGGGCAGGCTGCAGACCGGCAAGTACGAAAAAGACGGCCGCACCGTTTACACAACGGATGTGCTCGCGGACAGAGTCGAATTTTTAGACAGGGCCGGAAGCTCTCAGGGCTCAGGCGCAGGAAAGGCCGATAAGGATGATTTCCTTCCCGAAGGCTTTATTCCCGCCGACGACAACGACCCCTTCATGTAAAGCATCTCAATTCCCGGAGGATAATTAAATGGAAAAAAGCACGAGCGTCAGGCGCAAGAGCTACGGCGGCATGCACAAGAGAAAGGTGTGCCAGTTCTGCGCCGACAAGACGATAACCGTCGACTATAAGGACGTTGAAACCCTCAAGAAGTACATCACCGAAAGAGGCAAGATACTTCCCAGAAGAGTCACGGGTGCCTGCACTATGCATCAGAGGCACATAACCCGCGCAATAAAAAGAGCAAGGACGATAGCCCTTCTGCCCTTCGACGCGGAATAATAACAAAAACTTAAAGAGCCCCGGCCGCAGCCGAGGCTCTTTTGTTGCGGCCGTTATTCTTTTTTCTTTCGCACGATCTGGATCAACGAAAGTCCGGCCAAAATCATGATCAGATGATAATGCCTTCCGTCTAAAAGGCGCTGTATTATCGGATTCTGCGAATCGCCGAGCAATATCGCAATAAGGCAGACTACGATTATAACCGCAAGCAGTATCGGTACAAAGATTTTCCGTATTTTTTCATTCTCGCTCATGCTCCGATCTCCTTTTCATCGGGTATTTCAGCTTAAAAGCAAAACTCTCCCTCGCATCATATCACAAAGAGAGGATTTCTGACATAAAATCAAAAACCTTCTTGTCTTAGAAGCATTTTTCGAGCACGTCGGGATCTAAGCCGTTCTTCGATGTCGCCTGCCCCACCGCGAAGTATATTATGCCTCCTATAAGCAGGCCCCAGACCACGGCATTTATGCCGGCCACCTTAACGAAGTAGTAGCACAGCACATAGCTTGCGGCCGCTCCTATGGAAGAGGCCACGGCCGCCTGCTTGGTACCCTTCTTCCAGAACAGGCCGCCGACAAGAGGCCAGAAGAAGCTGCACTCCAGGCCGCCCATCGCAAAGAGGTTGAGGAAAAAGATTATGTTCGGCGGGTCGAGGGCCAGGAAGACCGTGACAAGCCCCAGCATGGTCGTCACAAATATAGATGCGAGACCAACATTTTTCTCGTATTTTTTAATCTTTTCCGGGTCGTTCCTTACGACGAATTCCTTCCACAAATCCCTCACTATCGCCGCCGAGGCCAAAATCAGCAGGGAGTCCGCCGTGGACATTACCGCCGCCATGGGGGCCGCAAGGAAGATTCCCGCGATTCTCGGAGGCATAATCTTATGGACTATATAGGGAATAAAATAATCCGAAGTGGGAAGCTCGGCTCCGTCCACCAAAGCCCCTGCCCAAGCGCCGGCAAGGTGCATGCCGACAATTACGAAGGAACAGCATATTGCCCCTATCCACATCGCGCTGTGCAGGCTTTTCGTGTTCTTAAAGCCCATGGCCCTTACCGCCGTCTGCGGAAGCCCCAGGGTGCCGAAGCCCACCAGTATCCAGAAAGACAGCAGCGTTCCGGGCTTGTACTTGGCAAAGAGGTCGCTGTAGGTTCCGGGCAGATTGGCCTGAAGCCCCGCGTCTATGCCGGCGAGCCCGCCGCCCGCCTTAAGCACAAAGAGCAGAAACAGGAAGGTTCCTACGCACATTACTATGCCCTGAATGGCATCGGTCACCACAACCGCCGTAAAACCTCCGACCGCGGTGTAGGCGACGACGACGAGGGCGAATATCAAAAGCGAAAGCTTGTAGTCGATTCCGGTCACGGACTGCACCAGCGTGGCTCCGCCGGTAAACTGCGCTATCATCTGGGCTATGAAGAAACTTACCAGAAGAAGGCTCGTCGCTATTACCAGGGCATCGCTCTTGTACCTCGCCTTAAGGTAGCCCACGACCGTGACCGCTCCGGTTCTTCGCGAAACCAGGGCCAGCTTGTTGCCGAGCACGCCGAGCACTAAAAACGTTACCGGAACCTGCACGGCCGCTATCCACACCTGGGCGTAGCCGTAGGTCATTCCCGCGGCGCCGGGGCCGGAGACGAAGGAACTGACCGAGGTGTAGGTGGCCATTGTGGTCATGGCGAGCAGGAAGCCGCTCATTCCCCTGCCGCCTATGAAATACCTTTTTTCTTCGCTGAGCGCAGACTGCGCGTCGCGCTTCTTTGCGTAGAGCACGCCTATCAGGACGTTTGCCACGAGGTAGGCGATGAGAATTACGAGTATAATCTGCTGGCTGCTCATGCTTCTTCACCCCGCTCGCAGGCGTCTTCGTCGTCGTAGTCGAAGTCGACGAAGACCTTTTTCATCAGATACCATATCCCAAGCAGGGCTATGATTATGGTTCCGAAGACGGAGACCGAAAACCACGCGGGCATTCCAATAAAATACAGCCCCGTGCCGTTTAAGGCAAAGGCTGTAATCACATGCCAGGCGCAGCAGATCGCCGTCACTATCAGGGTTCCCCTGATCTCTCTGACGCACTGTTCGTGCTTCTGCTCTTTAGTCATTTTTTTCATTTTTATCTCCTTTAAGGTCACGGTGAGATCGCATCCCTTCGTGCCTCAGGAAAAATAATAGCGCAAGAAAGAGGAATTTTCAAGCAAATATCGAACTTTGCTTTTCCTCGTTTTCGGCTTCTGTCTTTTTTCGTTCGCTTCTATGCTTTTTACCACGCAAAAGCGCGGTGTTTTACGGGCTCTTTTAGATTATCTTTCTCCCCGCCGATATAGGCGCAAGAACACAGGCTGTGGACGATTTGACGGCGAGCTCAGCAGTCGAAGCCGGGCCGGGAGAGCACGCCCCTGGTATAGTAATGCTTAATCTCCTTCATTTCCGTCACAAGATCCGCGATATCTATCAGCTCCTGCGGAGCGCCTCGGCCCGTCAGAATCACCTCGCTATGCTCCGCCTTCTCCTCCAGCACATCCAGAAGTTCTTTCGTCGAAAAGAGTTTGAAGCTCAGCGCAATTGTTACTTCGTCCAGGATGACCAAGTCCCATGCGCCGGAGGCAAGCGCCCGGCGAGACTCTTCCAGGCCTTCCAAGGCGGCCTTAATGTCGGCCTCCTCCACCCTTTCGTGCAAAAAGCAGCCCCGCCCGAACTGCCGGATAGTTATATTTTCCACAAATTCTTCTATTTTTGTTTCGGAATACTTCATGCTCTTTACAAACTGAGCGATATAGACCTTTTTTCCCGCCATGGCCGCACGCACGGCCATGCCGAAGGCCGCGCAGGTCTTCCCTTTTCCGTCTCCCGTGTAAATATGGATGAATCCTTGTTTCATGCTTCACTTTCCTCCCAAGCGTATTTTCGCGGATATGCTTTGCTTAAAATCTTAATGGCGGCGTCGCCTTGCGAGGCGCTCTTGCCGTCGGCAATTTTGCCGAGCATGGGTGAATAAAGATTGTTCGGATTGTGCAAACTTCCCGAAATTTAAAAGTCTTGCGATTATAAACCGCAAGACTTTTTTTGCCCTATATCCCCAGCCCTACGCGCTCCCTTACGCGCTTCATGGTCTTTTCGGCTATGACCTTTGCGCGTTCGGCGCCGTCGTTCAGGATTTCGATGAGCTCTTCGGATTTTCTCATCTCCTCGTAGCGCGCTTTTATGGGTCCTAAGGCGTTCAGCGTCACCTCGACCAGATCCTTCTTAAAGTCTCCGTAGCCGCGACCTTCGTACTTTGCCTCCAGCGCGGCGATGCTCTCGCCGGAGAAGGCGCTGTAAATGTTCAAAAGATTCGAAACTCCGGGCTTGTTTTCATAATCGAGGCGCACGGAGCCTTCGGAATCCGTAGTCGCCCTCATTATCGCCTTCTTAATCTTGGAAGGCTCGTCTAAAAGGCATATGCGGCTGAGCTCGCTTACGGCGCTCTTGCTCATCTTCGCCGCAGGATCGTCTAATGCCATTATCCTCGCGCCCGTATCGAGGAAGCGGCCGTCCGGCACAACGAAGGTGTCCTCGCCGAAGCGATAGTTGCATCTTATCGCCAGGTCTCTCGTAAGCTCTATGTGCTGTTTCTGGTCGTCCCCTACCGGCACTATATCCGTATCGTAGAGCAGAATGTCGGCTGCCATCAGCACAGGGTAGCTGAGAAGCCCAGCGCCCACGGATTCCTTCTCCTGGCTCTTGGCCTTGAACTGAGTCATTCTGAACAGCTCACCGGTGCTTGCCATGCAGTTGAGTATCCAGGCCAATTCGGCGTGGGCGCTGACCGCCGACTGCACAAATACCATTGAACGCTCGGGATTGACTCCTATGGCAAGGTACAGAGCCGCAACGTCTAAAATGCGCTGCCTCAGGTCCTTGGGATCCTGGGGCACCGTAATCGCGTGCTCGTCCACTATGCAGTAGATGCACTCGTTTTCGGCCTCTAACTCCACGAACTGGCGCATCGCACCGAGGTAGTTGCCGATGTGTATGTTGCCGGTAGGCTGTACGCCGGAAAAAACTCTCTTCATCTACTTTTCCTCCGAGCCGTTCTCTTCTTCCTCATCGTCTTCTTCTCTTATGGCTCTTGCCATGGTGACGATCTTTGCGTCTTCGTCCACGCGCATTATGCGAACGCCCTGGGTGGTGCGCCCGAGCACGGACACGTCGCCCGCGTTGATTCTGATTATTATTCCGTCGGAGTTTATCAGGAAGACCTCGTCGTCTTCGGCCACGACCATGGCGCCTATGAGGTTGCCGGTCTTTTCGAACTTGGACTTGTCGTAGGTGAGCAGGCCCTTGCCTCCCCTCGCCTGAACCTTGTATTCCTTTACGGGCGTACGCTTTCCGTAGCCGTTTTCCGTGGCGACGAAGAGCTGCTCGCTCTTTTCGGCTATCTCCATGGAAACGACCTCGTCGCCCTTGTCCAGCGTTATGGCGCGGACGCCGGCGGCTATGCGGCCCATCCGGCGCACGTCTTTCTCGGAGAAGCAGATGCACTTGCCTTTCTTGGTGACTATTATTATGTTGGCGTCGCCGCGGGTCTCCTGAATGCCTATGAGCTCGTCGTCGCCCTTCAGCTTAATCGCTATGAGCCCCGCCTTGCGCTTGGTTTCGAACTCGGAAATAGCCATCTTCTTTATGACGCCGTTGCGGGTTACCGCTATGAGGAAACGGCTTTCCTTAAAGTCCTTAATGGGAAGAACGGTGGTTATGCGCTCTCTTTGCATAAGGTTGAGGAAGTTTATGGCCGGCGTGCCCTTGGCGGTGCGGTTGGCCTCGGGTATCTCGTAGGCCTTTATTCGGTAAGCCTTTCCGAAGTTGGTAAAGAACAGGAGATTTTCGTGGGTGGTGGTGCTTATGAGATGGCGCACAAAGTCGTTTTCCCTCGTGGCAAGCCCGGTTATTCCCTTGCCTCCGCGCTTCTGCGTTCTGTAGTTGTCCGCGGTCACGCGCTTAATATAGCCTAAATAGGTTACGGTGACCACCACGTTCTCTTCCGCGATAAGGTCTTCTTCGTCGAATTCGTCCAGATTGGCCTGTATGTCGGTGCGGCGGTCGTCGCCGAATTTATCGGCGATTTCCGCAAGCTCGTCCTTTACCACTCCCATCAGCAGCTTTTCGTCCGCGAGCAGGCTCTTGTAGTACGCAATCTTCTTTTCCAGTTCCGCGTACTCCGCTTCTATCTTTTCCCTTTCCAGACCCTGAAGCCTCTTGAGCTGCATGTCCAGTATGGCCTGAGCCTGAATCGCCGAGAGCTTGAAGCGCTCCATCAGCTGTTCCCTGGCGTCGTCGTAGGACTCCCTTATGGTCTTGATTATCTCGTCTATGTTGTCGAGCGCTATAAGGTAACCCTCCAGGATGTGGGCTCTGGCCTCGGCCTTCGCCAGGTCGAAGCGCGTTCTTCTGGTGACGACTTCCTTTTGGTGCTTGATATACTCTGCTAATATTTCCTTAAGGTTGAGCAGGCGCGGGCGTCCGTCCACAAGGGCTATCATTATTATGCTGATGTTGCTCTGAAGCTCGGTGTGCTTGTAGAGGCGGTTGAGCAGAACCTGCGGATTCGCGTCCTTTTTAAGGTCTATCACCACGCGCACTTCGCCCTTGCTGGACTCGTCGCGTATGTCCTTTATGCCTTCCAGGCGCTTGTCTTTAACAAGATCCGCCACGCGCTGTATCATCACGGCCTTATTCACCTGATAGGGTATCTCCGTGACTATTATGGATGTATTGCCTTTTGAGTTTTCTTCTATGGTGCACCTGGCCCTGAGCGTAACCTTGCCCTGGCCCGTGGCGTAGGCCTCCCTTATGGAAGCCTTTCCGACTATGGTCGCGCCCGTGGGAAAGTCCGGCCCCTTTATGTACTTGCCGAGCTGCTCTATGCTGAGCTCCGGATTGTCTATAAGAGCGTTGGTAGCCTTGATTACTTCGCGCAGATTGTGAGGGGGTATGGATGTCGCCATGCCTACGGCTATGCCGTTTCCGCCGTTTACGAGCAGGTTGGGAAAACGCGCGGGCAGGACGACAGGCTCCCTTTCTTCGCCGTCGTAGTTGTCGACAAAATCGACGGTATCCTTGTCGATGTCCCTTAGCATCTCCATGGCGAAGGGGGCCATGCGGGCTTCGGTGTAACGCTCGGCGGCCGCTCCGTCGCCGTCCATGGAGCCGAAGTTTCCGTGGCCGTCGACGAGGCAGTAGCGGGTGTTCCAGGGCTGGGCGAGGCGCACCATGGCGTCGTATATGGAGGCGTTGCCGTGGGGGTGGT
>DAONZO010000030.1:0-9036 GCA_035406945.1 Bacillota bacterium
GAGACTGTCGTCACCTCCGATCAGACCGCTGCTTCCGGCGCCGGCGGAGGCGGCGGAGCTGATCCGGAACCGCCCGCGCCGCCGAATCCCACGCCCTTTGCCGTGCTCAAGGACGATGAACTGGGCGTAGCCGCGGATATAAAGTTTGCGACTCTTGCCGAGGCCATGGCGAAAGCCGGGGAGATCAGGGATGCGCACGCAGACGCCCGGCCGCGCATAGCCTTCCTTAAGGATGCGGTTCTTAAGAACGTGGCGCTGCCCGCGGACTATGATTATGCCGTGCGCGGAGCGAACGTCAGCTTCGAAGGCGTTCAGCTCGCCGGATTCATGGACGTTGAGGCCGGCGGAAAGATTATAAACAAGGGCGCTTTGAAGCTGCTCTACAGCGAGCAGAGCAAAGCAGAGCTCTGGGTGCGCAATAACGCGGAGCTCATAAACCGCGGAAGCATAGAGATATGCGGAGATTTGGACGGCGGAATGCGCGACAACGCAAGGCTCCTCATCAGCGGGGGAAGCATGCGCAACGAGGCCGGGGCGAGCGTTCTGAACAACGGACGCTTCGGCATGGTCGCGGGCGCTGCGCTCACGAACCCGGGCAGAATCGATACGCACAATATCATGTTCTTCGGCGGGTCGAATTTCGTCAACGAAACTTCCGGAGTAATGAACGTTGAAGCCGGAAGTCTGGTATTTGAGGCGATGCCGAATATCTATGTAAATGATGGCGGAAACTATGTTCAGGATACCGTCGGCGCATTCAGCGGCATGGTCAACAAGGGCACGATAAACAACAAGGCATATATTTCTCTCGAAGGCGGAACTTATGTAAACGACGGCACAATCAACAACACTTCCACATATAACGGCCCCGAGGACAAACTGCCCGAATACGCTGTGTACGGAGCCATGCTCACGCTTGCGCCGGAGCTTATGGTCACCGAAACAGAGGACGGCGATAACATTGATTGCACTGTCGAAAGCCTCGGGGAATGCGAGTTTACAAACAGAGGCGTCATTGATAACAAGGGCTATATATTGGCGCTCGCCAGGATTGTAAACGACAGCGGAGGCAGCTTCATAAGCGAAGCCCTGGTCGATTTCTATGACTGGACGTCTCCGCTCGACTTCTGCTACTGGCTGAACTACGACGAAAGTCTCACAGACGAGCAAAGGGCCGCGGCGGCCGAAGCGGCGCTGGATGCGGCGGGAATAGTCATGCCCGAGCCTTCGTTCGTCAACCGCGGAACGCTTCTTTTGAAGAGTGGAAATGCCCCCTTCGGCTATTTCTATCAGCAATCCGGACTTATGACAAACACCGGCAGCCTTGTGAACAACAGCGAATTAATAATTCACAAGCTTGAATTTACAAGCAGCGGAAGACTCGAAAACTACGGGCGCTTTGCCATCTATGCCTGCGAGCTTAATGTAAGCTCGGAGTTTGTAAACGAGGGCGATGCCGAGGCCCAGGACAGGTTCTACGATAACGGAGGCGAGGGAACGAGAAACCTGCTCTGCGAGGGTGTCGAGCAGATGAGAGCTCGCCTTGCGGAGGGCTCGAACGAAATATATTTCAGCGCGAGAGCTTACAGCGAGGATGCCGTGTGGTATGTGCACAATCTTCAGATTGCTTCTTTGCCCGAACCCGACCGGGTAGGGGACGGCAAGTACACCGGGCTTCATATGATGACGGATTTAAGCATAGACGAAGACACGGAGTTCTCGTACTTCAGGGATTATCTGCTCTTCCCGCATTACACCGAAGAGGGTGAGGTTTCCAGCACCCTTACCGTAAACGCGACGCTTACGTTGGGCCACGGCTATCTGCACGTGGAGGGCTGGAGCGATGCCGGTCCGAGCAGGCTGGTGATTGCGAGCGGCGGCGCCATACATACCCTTGGCAGCACCGAGATTCCCGGCGAGAATAAAAACCGCCTCCTCGATAACGGCCATGTGGGCTTCGGAACCTACTCCGAGTTTGTCAATAACGGAACGGTAACAAATGACGGAATGTTCCATATAAGCTACGAAGAGGATGAGGACGGCAGCTTGTTCCGCTCGGGCGACGTCGCAGGCATCGGCGGCGCAGTGAGCAGAGATGCCCTTGTAAGAAGCCAGGGCGGATTCAACGCAGCGATAACCGCCAATTGCACCGACATATATCTCGTTGATGGCTGTGAGGTAAGCATAGCGGCCGACGTAAATGAACCGAGACATATAAGTCTTGAACCCGGATGTTCCCTTGTGGTGAACGGGGGCGTAAGCTGGACAATCAGCGATGTGCACTTCGAAAATCACGGTGACGTTTCCGTCTACGGAAATCTGATAATGAACAACGTCTTTTTCGAGAACTTCGGCGGCGTGGAAGTCGGAGACGTCGGCGGAAGCAATAACGCTGCAATTACATTTTCGGGCGAAGGCGAAAATGCGAGATTTGAAAACCACGATCTGGTGCAGATACGCGCCACAGGCAAGTTTACCGTTAATCCCCCGGCGCGGTTTATCGGAAACGCGCCTCAAATAAACGACGGCGGCGAGTTTAACGGAATTGTCACCCCCTTTGGCGATTAAGCCGGAATATTTCAAGGTCAAAACCGATTAAAAATGTGCGCCAATCGCACTCCGAACCAAAGCCCTTAATGAAAAGCCCGCCCGAGGAAGAAATTCCCCGGGCGGGCTTATTAATGGAGATTATCTATCATATTGTTTATCTATCTTCTGTCCAAGAAGCTGTTGCCGGCGCATCAGGTGGAGGGAATGCGATCTTTATAGCTGCGGCAGTAGCCGCTGATCTGGCAAGTGCTGCAGGAGCCTCCGCTGCAGGTGTTTTTCCCTTCGCGCTTTGCACGCAGCATAGAGAGAATGATGAAGAACACGCCAATCAAAATTGCAGCGCTTATTATTATCGTCGCAAGATTTGCCTTAAGCCAAAGCAGCATTTGTCTTCCCCCTTTCCCGATCGTTTAAAACGTCCGTCTTTAGTGTAAACTATAGCGTCAATTGTCCAAAGTGTCTTTTTTGCTGTCCGCTTTGAGTATCGGACATTTTAGTCGTTCTATCTTATCTTAGCCGTTTCCGCTATCGTTTACCGTGCCTTTGTCACATTCAATTTTAGCATAGCTTGTTTTGTGCTCGCTATCGGTCGGCAATATCAGCTTATGCTTACGTCCTTGCTCAGAACGGTAGCCTCCTTGTAGGGTCTAAGCAGCAGGTAGAGCGCGCCCGCAAGAAGCACAAGGGCAACCGTCAGGCCCGCTATGTCAGCTTCGCCGGAGAAGAACATCCCGATCTGATAAACCATAAACGACACCGCGTAGGCTATTCCGGTCTGGTATGCTATGGCGAACCAGGTCCATTTGCGGTTGTTCATCTCGCGCTTTATCGCGCCTATCGCCGCGAAGCAGGGGGCGCAGAGAAGGTTGAACACCAGGAAAGAGAAGGCGGAGAGGGGAGTGTAGTCCATCGCCACCCGGCCCCAGATTCCCTCGCCGTTGTCGCCGAGCTCGCCGTCTTCGTCGCTGTGGTTATAAAGCACTCCGAAGGTACTCACCACCTCTTCCTTTGCGACAAGACCCGTAATCGTTGCGACCGCGGCCTTCCAGGAACCGAAGCCCACGGGCTTAAAGACAGGGGCTATGACGCTTCCCACCTCGGCAAGAAGGGAATCGTCCATGGGCGCGATTTCGTCTTCGCTTACGCCGCGTTTTTCCGCAAGCCCCGCCAGATAGCTTTCCGTGACCACGCTTTCGTCTTCGTAGAGTTCTTCCACCATGCCGAATTTTCCGTTGACACTGCCTAAGCTCGACAGAGCCCAGATTACGATGGCGGAAAGCAGTATTACCGTTCCGGCCCGCTTAATGAAGCTCCAGCCGCGTTCCCAGGTGCCACGCAGCACATTGCTCGCAAGAGGCATGTGGTAGGCGGGAAGCTCCATTACGAAGGGCGCGGGTTCTCCGGCGAACATCTTTGTCTTTTTGAGTATAATTCCGGAGAGAACTATGGCTGCAACGCCTATAAAATAAGCGGACACGGCTATGAAGCCGTTTTCGCCGAAGAAGGCACCGGCTATGAGTCCGATTATCGGAAGTTTAGCGCTGCAAGGCATAAAGGATGTGGTTATTATGGTCATGCGCCTGTCGCGCTCATTTTCTATTGTTCTGGACGCCATGATTCCCGGAACGCTGCAGCCCGTGCCTATGAGCATGGGAATGAACGATTTTCCGGAGAGGCCGAACTTGCGGAAGATGCGGTCCATAATAAAGGCTATGCGGGCCATATAGCCGACGTCTTCCAATATGCAAAGGAAGAGGAAGAGTATAAGCATCTGCGGCACGAAGCCCAAGACCGCGCCTACGCCGGCCACTATGCCGTCGGCGACAAGTCCGGTAAGCCAATCGGCCGCGCCGATGCTTTCCATTAAGGAGCGCGCTCCCTCCGTCATCCACTCCGCGCCGAGCACGTCGTTGGTCCAGTCGGTAACGAAGGTTCCGAGGGGTCCCATGGCTATCCAGTAGACCGCGGTCATTACGAGGGCGAAAATCGGAAGCGCGAGCACTCGGTTCGTGACTATACGGTCGATTTTGTCGGAAGCGGTCATCTTACCGGCGGACTTCTTGCGATAGCTCGCCTTCAGTATCCGGGCTATGTAGAGATAGCGTTCGTTTGTGATTATGCTTTCCGAATCGTCGTCCAGCTCTTTTTCCGTGCTTTCTATGTCGGATTCTATGTGCGCTCTGACATCCTCGGCTATGTTGAGTTTTTGCATAACCTTTTCGTCGCGCTCAAAAATCTTTATGGCATACCAGCGCTGCTGCTCTTCGGGCATCTCGTGGACGGCGGCCTCTTCTATGTGGGCGAGGGTGTGCTCCACTATGCCGGAAAAGGTGTGCATGGGAATGGTGCGTGCGCCGGATGCCGCCTCTATCGCGACCTTTGCGGCCTCGGCTATGCCGTCGCCTCTTAAAGCGGATATTTCGACTATCTTGCATCCAAGCTGGCGCGCCAACTCTTCCGTGTTTATGTGGTCGCCGTTTTTGCGTACGACGTCCATCATATTAATGGCTATGACCACGGGTATGCCAAGCTCCGTAAGCTGAGTGGTGAGGTAGAGATTGCGCTCCAGGTTGGTGCCGTCGACTATGTTGAGTATGACGTCCGGGCGTTCCTGTATAAGGTAGTTTCTCGCCAGAACTTCTTCTAAGGTGTATGGCGAAAGCGAGTATATGCCCGGCAGGTCGGTAACGATTACGTTGCTGTGGTTTTTCAGCTTACCTTCCTTCTTTTCCACCGTTACGCCCGGCCAGTTTCCGACGAACTGATTGGAGCCAGTAAGCGCGTTAAACAGTGTGGTTTTGCCGCTGTTGGGGTTGCCGGCCAAAGCTATGCGAATGTTCATGTCTTGATTCCTCCTAAGGGGTTTGCCGTGAGTTAGCGTAGGCTAACCCATCTGTAAAAAAAAGATATCCTGTTCGGCAGGCTTATTCCACCTCTATCATCTGGGCGTCGGCCTTGCGCAGCGAAAGCTCGTAGCCTCTGACCGTAACTTCTATAGGATCTCCGAGCGGGGCCAGCTTGCGCACGTACACTTCCGTACCCTTTGTAATGCCCATATCCATTATGCGGCGTTTTACCGCGCCTTGCTCGTGGAGTTTTACAACCCTTACGGTCTCTCCTACTTTTGCGTCTCTCAGCGTTTTCATCCGATACCTCCTATACCATTATCTTTTGAGCCATTTTTCGGTCTAAGGCCACGCGGCTCTCTTTGACGCATACTATCAGGTTGTCTCCCATGCGGGACACCACCCTTATGTTGCCGCCTACGACAAAGCCGAGATTTTCGAGATGGCGTTTGACTTCCGGGGCGCCCCCTATGCGTTTGATTATATTTTCTTCTCCGTCGACTGCCAGTGTTAGCGGCATCACTATATGTTCCTCCGATGATTATTTTAACGGGTCGGAGCCTGTGTGCGACCGTCTCGCTTCGGGCGGAGTTAGCCTAAACTAACCCTGCGATAGGAATTATAGTTAGCCAATGCTAATCTGTCAAGTGTTTTATGCGAAATAATTTCGTTTAAGCTCTTAAAAGCCGCAAAACTTGATTTTTTTATGCCTCCTTAATATAATGCCCTATGGAAGCGAGGTAAAAAACTATGGCTATGCTTGAATCCGGCGAGATGTATCTTGAGACCATCTACATACTTTTGAAAGAAAAAAGCGATGTCCGCGCGATAGACGTAGGAGATTATATGGGTTACTCCAAGCCCTCCGTAAGCCGCGCGATGAGTCTGCTTAAAGAGGGCGGACATGTGAAGGTGGACGCCGACGGTTATATAAGCCTTACCGACAGCGGAAGGGAGATAGCGAGCCGCATATACGAGCGTCACACCATACTGACAAAGATGCTCGAACATCTGGGCGTCGATTCCGAAACCGCATCCGAAGACGCCTGCCGAATGGAGCACTACATAAGCGACGTTTCATTTCAGGCTATAAGAAAGCATTTCGAGTCGGAGATTGCGGATTAATTTGGGTACGTTATGACAAAGAACATAATAGAAATTAGCGAAAAACTTTACATGAGAATATACGAGCAGGTGAGAAAGGACATAGTGGACGGCCTTTATCCCTGCGGCTCCAAGCTGCCGTCCAAGCGCACCATGGCTCAGGACAGGGGGGTGAGCGTCATCACGGTGCAGCACGCCTACGAGCTTTTGTGCGATGAGGGCTACGTTGTTCCGCGCGAGCGCAGCGGTTACTTTGTAGTATACGACGAAAGCAACAGCTTCGCGTCCGAGCCGGCTGCGGCAAGGCCCGTAAGACATTATGCCCCGGGAAGCGCAAGGAGCGATTTTCCGTTCTCCGTATACGCGAGAACCGCAAGAAGGACGCTCAGCGTCTACGGAGAAGAGCTGTTGGTGCGTTCTCCCAATTACGGCTGCGTCATACTCAGAGACGCCATTGCACTCTACCTTGCACGCTGCCGCAGAATAAAAGTAGACCAATCTCAGATAATAATAGGCTCCGGGGCGGAGTACCTGTACGGGCTTATCGTTCAGGCCCTGGGCCGGGACAGGGTCTACGGCCTGGAGAGCCCTTCCTACGAGAAGATAGCCCAGGTGTATCAGGCAAACGGCGTCGTCTGCGAGCATCTGCCCCTCGGTCCGGACGGAATAAACAGCGAGGCTTTGCGGGCAAGCAAGGCAGGGGTCCTGCACATTACTCCTTACAGGAGTTATCCGAGCGGGGTCACGGCAAGCGCCGCCAAAAGGAAGGAATACCTGCGCTGGGGCAGTTTGAGGGATGCCTACATAATAGAGGACGATTTCGAGTCCGAGTTTACGCCCGCAAAAAAACCGGAGGGCACTTTGTTTTCCCTGGATGAAGAGGACAGGGTCATATACTTAAACACCTTCAGCAATTCGGTTTCGGCCTCTCTTAGGATAGGCTATATGCTGATACCGCCTTCTCTGTCCGAAAAGTTCGAAGAAAACATAGGTTTTTACACCTGTACGGTGCCGACGGTTGAACAGTATGTGCTTGCGGAGCTCATAAACAGCGGCGACTTCGAAAGGCACATAAACCGCGTAAGAAGGCGCAGGCGCAAGGGGGGAGTAAAATGGATGTTATAATTGCCGCTCTTCTTATACCCCTGCTCGGAACCTCTTTAGGTTCCGCCGGTGTTTTTGTACTTAAGAAAGACATAGGCAGTTCTCTCAGGCGGGCGCTTTCCGGCTTTGCCGCCGGAGTTATGGTTGCCGCCTCCATATGGAGCCTGCTTATTCCGTCCATAGAGAATTCTCCGGGGCACGGGATAGCGGCCGTGGTGCCGGCCGTCGTGGGCTTTTGGGTGGGGATATTGTTTCTTCTCCTTCTGGACGTGACTATACCGCACCTTCACGTTAACAGCGAAAAGGCCGAGGGGCCCGGCAGCGGCCTTATGCGCTCCGTTATGCTTATGCTTGCCGTCACATTGCACAACATACCGGAGGGTATGGCCGTGGGTGTGCTTCTGGCCGGATGGATGTCCGAAAGCGCCGCGATATCTACGGAGGGGGTTGTGGCGCTTGCCGTCGGCATAGCCCTTCAGAATTTCCCGGAGGGTGCCATTATCTCCATGCCGCTTAGAGCGGAGGGCCTGAGCAAGTGGAAGGCCTTTGTTTACGGCGTCCTTTCCGGGGTTGTGGAACCCGTCGGGGCGGTTTTGGCCATGCTTCTTGCAAGCAGGATCATAGCCCTGCTTCCCTATTGCCTCAGCTTTGCCGCCGGAGCCATGTTCTACGTTGTAGTGGAGGAGCTTATTCCGGAAATGGCCGAGGGCGAGCATTCCCACATAGGCGTGCTGTGTTTTTCAGCGGGCTTTTCCGTCATGATGGTCCTCGATGTTTTGCTCGGATAATCACAAGCCGAGGATTTAAAGATAGTTTAAAAGGGCGCTTTCGCGCCCTTTAGTGTGTTTTTGTGTTTTATGCGGACAATTACTTGCTTATTGTCACTTGGTTCTTGCCGTTCTCCTTTGACTTGTAAAGAGCGACATCGGCCTCTTTATAAAGGGTTTCGAAGTCTTTGTCGCCGTTATAAAAGGTTGCGCCTATGCTGCTGCTTATGCTCACGCATCCGTCCGAGCTCTTTATGTCCCGATTCATCTTTAAGCGTATGTCTTCCAGCTTCTTTTTCAGGAAATCGGAACTTCTTTCGAACGGGAAGTACAACATGAATTCATCTCCGCCGAGCCTGGCTACTATGTCCGTATCGCGCACGGAGTTTTTGAGTATCGCGGCGGTGGTCACGAGCACTTCGTCGCCCATCTGATGGCCGAGTATGTCGTTGACGCTCTTGAAGTTGTCCAAATCCATCATCACGAATACTCCGCTCCTATACAGTTTGTTCCTGAGTATGGAATTTATCGCGTTTGTGCCGCCCGCGCGGTTATAAACTCCCGTCAGCGCGTCGGTCCTCGACTTTTCAATGAGGGCGCTCCTTGCGGCAAAGATGGCGCCGGCGATTATGCCAACGGTTACGGACGCAGCGAGAAAGGCGAAC
>DAONZO010000031.1:0-9016 GCA_035406945.1 Bacillota bacterium
GAAGAATACCAGACCGTTGCGGCTCCAGGTTTCCGTAGCCATGCAGGCGGGCTCGGTGCCGCCGTGTATCTCCAGCGGAGTGCGGCCCCAGGCCGATTCAAGTTCGTCCTTGAAGAGTTGGGTGTCCGTACCTACGCATACAAAACCCTTCAGGTCGAATATGTCTTTAGGCTGTATGGGGCGTTCGTCTCTGTCGCAGATATATTTGGCTCTGAGCACCTTCCAAAGCATGCGGGGCGAGAAACGGAATATGTCTCTTATCCTGAAGGACTTCGACTTGCTGAATTCCGCAAAGCTGCGGGTTATGGTAAAGATGACGCTGCTCATGCCGAAGAACTGGTCTATGCCGTATCTTGCACCCATGGAAAAACCGCGCTTGTTCTGCTGGCTGAAGGAAAGCTCCGCGGCCTCTTTGAGCGGGGGCATAAAGCGCAGGTTTATTTCGCTCGCGATAAGCGGCGGGAACAGGCCGGTGGCGTAAGGAAGAGGCGCAAGGCCATAAAGAACGCGATCGCCGCTGCGTACGGTAAATGAACCCTTTTTCCGGCTCGTGGAAAGCATCATGGCGGCGAGTATGTTGTTTCGATAGACGTCGAGCATCTCCCTGGTGTACGGCGCGAGCTTGCGGGGACGACTTCCGCTTTCCCAGGTTGTCTCGAGCCATACCACGGGTTCGGCGGGAAGCATATCGGCCCTCTTGTTAAGCAGTATGTCGGCGTAGTCTTCGTAAACGGTAAGCGGAACTTCGCGCCGGAACTCCTCGGTCGTGGAAGGATGCTTTCCGGCAAGAAGGCGCTTGCCGAGTTCGCAGGACTCCATAAGGCTTATCTGCTCCTTAAGAAGGCGGTGCTGTATCTTCATGTAATCTTCCATTGAAAGATCCAGAAATCCGCAATACTCGTCCCAAACCTGCGCGGCTGTCCTCTTCTTCAGTTTTTCGGAGAAACGGATGGTCTTCATACTTTTTTCCATATCCTTGGAATGCAGAACGGCACTTCCTTTTTATAATCTCCGTAGCCTTTTATATAGACCGGAAAGAAATATACGTCCTGAAGGACTGTGTATATGAGGTTCAAAAATGCAAACCACAGGCTTGCCGCTGCGGCATCCGGAAACATGAGGGATGCTCCGGCGCTTATAGCGGCAAAACACCATATTCCGGGATGCCTGACAACGGCATATGCTCCCTTTGACACCAGCGGCACCTTCTCCGCTTCGTCGCGCAGATAGTTTCCCGAAGCCGAGGTCTGCCTCAGCACAAATATATAGCAAAAAACTCCTGTAAAGGCTATGACAAGGCCCGTCGCAAAAAGCGGCCAAGAGGCTGCTGCGCTGTCTTTTACTGAGAGCACCCAGCCGGCTGCCAGCAAAAGCGCGCCCAGGGCGAACCAAAGATTCGCGCCCCGCCTTCCCGATGCGGCACGGCGGCATTTTATAATCTCAAAAACGACAAAAGGCACGAACGCGAGCGTACCCAACACTGCGCCCATCATAGCCCCGTCCTCTTTGTAAAGGCCAGTCCGGAGGCTCCCGGTCCTGCGTATATACCTATTACAGGTCCGACGTATTCCTTTCTTATTATTGCCCCGGGTTCAAAAGCGAGTATGTGGCTGCATATCAACTCGGCCTTTTCCGGAGCTCCGGCATGAAAAACCGTTACCGGACGTCTGAAATCAGCCTCGCGCTTCACTATGTCCGTTATGCGTTTTATCCCTTCCGAAAAACTGCGCGCAATGGCAAAATCCACGCACATGCCTTTTTCGAAACAGAGCATGGGCTTTATTCCGAGCATGTCCGCGGTAAGGGCTTTTATGGCTCCTACCCTGCCCCCTTTCCTTGCGTTTTTCAAGGAGTCGAGCATGAAGTAGAAACCGGACCTCGGCTTGAAATCGTCGAGGCGCTTTATTATGTAAGCCGCGTCAAGCCCTTCGGCGGCCATCTCTGCCGCGAGCCTTATGAGCTGGGAGGTTCCGTGCGAGCACTGCTCGCTGTCATATACATATACCGGCACATCGAAGCCGCCCTGTTTAAGAGCGTTGACCGCTGTCAGCGCGGTGCTGCAGCTGCCGGACATGCGCGAGGTGACCAGTATGCATATAATGGCCGATGCGCCGCTTTCCGCGGCTCTTTTGAAGCTCTGCATAAAAGTCCCCAGGGAAGGGTGAGAGCTTGTGGGGAGCTCCTGCATGGCGGAGAGCTTTTTGTAAAACTCGGCGCAGTCCAGTTCCACCCTGTCTTTATATTCGATTTCGCCGAAACGGACTATGTCCGGAATGAGTTCCACTCCGAGCCTCTGTGCTTCGTCGAAAGGAAAGTCGCTGCCCGTCTGACTGATTATATGTATACTTTTCTGTGCCATATTTATATTATCGCTATCCGGCGTCTGTAAAATCGTTTACATAATTTTGAATGTATTACAGCCGATAATTGAGTTCTTATTCATCGCAAATTAGCTATAACACGCTTTTATATCGTGTTTATCCGGCATTTTTTTGTAAAATAATGCTTATTCCCCGCAAAAAAGTTGCATAAAAATGTGGCGAGCATTCCTATAATATTACTTTGGTTTACAAAAAACAAGCCCTTTAGTGTATAAATCATATTAAAAAAATATTACTTGTATGTGACAGACAGTTTTCTTATAATGAAAGCATGGTTTATAAAGAAGAAAGTCGGCTTATTTTGGAGGGACTCGCGGCCTCCAGCCGTATGCTCGATGCAAACCGCGAGCGCCTGAACCGCCTTAATTTTTTCCCGGTGGCGGACATGGATACGGGCACCAATATGGCTCTTTCCGCGCGGGGCGCGCTCGGACACCTGAAAAAAGCGAACGGCGACGCCTCCGCCGCCGAATTGCTCAAGCTTTATTATGAAGGTCTTTTGGAGCATGGGCGCGGAAATTCGGGCACCATACTCGCCATGCTCGCCGGGGGCTTTTGCAGCGTAATGGAAGACGGAAAACCCATTACCGGAGAACTTTTGGCAAGGGCCTTTAAGCGGGCGGCGGAAGCGGCCTGCTCCGCCGTACCGAAAGTCAAAGACGGAACCATGCTCTCCGTAGCCAAGGAAGCTGCCGAAGCGGGGGCTTCTTTCTGCGAGCTTACGCAGGATGCCCGCCTAATCTGGAAACGAATAACGGAGGAGGCTCACGCCTCTCTTTCCATGACGGCCTTCCGCAATCCGGTGCTGAGGCAATACGGGGTGGCGGACGCCGGAGCCTTCGGACTCTGCCTTATTTTAGACGGTATGTTTTCCGTGCTCCTGCCGGAAGAAAAACTCCCGTCCTACGACTTTTCGGAGATTCCGCGCGACGACTGCACCCTGCCGCCGGAGCCTCCCTATCCCTACTGCACGGAGCTGTTCGTAAAGAAGAACGCCGCAAGCGACCTCTCCGCCCTGTCCGCGGAGTGCGAAGCTCTTGGGGACTGCTTCCTGTGCGTTGAGAACGGCGATAAATTTAAGTTGCACATTCACACCCTCGAGCCCGATGCCGTGACAGGCTTAACCCAAAAATATGGAGAAATAATTTCAAAAAAGGTAGACGATATGCGTGTAAATACGAGGAAGCTGCAATGAGATACCCGAACTTTTTACCTGAAAACGGAAGAATAGGTTTTATAGCCCCCTCTTTCGGCTGCTTCGAAGAACCCTACCGAAGCTGTTTTGACGAGGCCCTGCGCCGCTTCAAAGCCCTGGGATACGAATGTGTAGAAGGGCCGAACTGCCGCGCCGGAATCGGCATAGGGAAGAGCAATACCCCCGAGGCCTGCGGCGCGGAGATAAACGATTTTTTCCTGAACGACAGAAGCGACGTAATCATAGCCTGCGGGGGCGGAGAAAGCATGTGCGAAGATCTTCCCTTTGTGGATTTCGCGGCCATTGCCGAAGCGAAACCCAAGTGGTATATGGGATACTCGGACAACACGAATTTGGTGCTGCTGCTTCCGACGCTTTGCGATACCGCCGCTATTTACGGGCCCCATGCAAGCAGCTTTGGCCAGAAACCCTGGCACGAGTCCACGGAAGACGCCCTTGCCCTGCTTAAAGGCGAAAAGCTCTCATTTACAAATTACCCTCGCTGGGAAAAAGAGTCGCTTAAGAGCGAGTCCAATCCTTTTGCGAGCTATAACACGACGGAGCCCTTCGACATGAAGCTGCTCGGTGCCGACTCCGACAGCGCACGCTTCAGCGGACGCCTTTTAGGGGGCTGCCTGGACGTGATGAGCCTGCTCTGCGGAACGCGCTTCGATGCCGTGCGCGAGTTCAACGAAAGATATAAGGACGACGGCGTCGTATGGTTTATAGAAGCCTGCGAATTGGGAGCCATGTCCATACGCCGTGTCCTGTGGCAGCTTAAAAATGCGGGTTGGTTCGATGAGGCAAGAGGCTTTATCTTCGGAAGACCTTATATGTTCGACACCCTTGAGTTCGGTCTGGACCGCGTGAGCGCGGTTTACGGCATACTCGAAGATTTACACGTGCCCGTACTGATAGATGCCGACGTAGGTCACCTGCCGCCGGCCGTTCCGCTCATGGCGGGAGCCATGGCGGACATTTCGGCAGGGGACGGGAGCTTCTTTATACGAATGATGCTTGAATAGTTTTATGCCCCTCCGGGCGGAATTTCGTAAAGCTTTATACGAATTTAACATTAAAAATACCTTTTCTTTTGATATTTCGACGGTATTGTAGTATTATTGTGGTGCTTAAGTAAATTCTATATTAAAAGAGAGTGTATGACAGCGTATGGACATCTTTGACATTTTTAATCTCATAGGGGGCTTGTCCCTCTTTCTTTTCGGCATGACCCTTATGGGCGAAGCTCTTGAGCGCCGTGCGGGCAGCAGACTTAAGATACTGCTCGGAAAACTTACAACAAACAAGCTGGCCGGACTTATGACGGGTCTTGGAGTAACGGCCGTCATACAGAGTTCCTCCGCCACAACCGTAATGGTCGTAGGCTTTGTAAACTCCGGTCTCATGACGCTCAGACAGAGCATAAACGTGATAATGGGAGCCAATATAGGAACCACCGTTACCGCATGGATACTGAGTCTTGCCGGAATAAGCAGCGACAACGTGTTCATAAGCCTGTTCAAGCCCTCGTCCTTTACCCCGCTGCTTGCCTTGGTGGGAATAATTTTTTACATGATTGTCAAAAGCGAAAAGAAGAAGGAAAGCGGCTTAATACTTCTGGGCTTCGCCATACTGATGTACGGCATGGATACCATGTCCGATGCCGTAGCGGGACTTAAAGATGTCCCCGCTTTTACGGAAATGTTTTTGGCCTTTACCAACCCGCTTTTAGGCGTGATGGCCGGAGCGGTGCTTACCGCCATAATACAGTCCAGTTCGGCGTCCGTAGGTATACTGCAGGCTCTTTCGGCCACGGGTGCGGTAAGCTACGGAGCCGCGGTTCCCATAATAATGGGTCAGAACATCGGTACCTGCATAACGGCCATGCTCTCTTCCGTGGGAACCAACAGAAATGCCCGCCGCGCGGCTCTTGTACACCTCAGTTTCAACACCTTGGGCGCGATTTTATGGATTACGGTATTCTCGATAATTAAAGCGGCAGCAGCCCCCGCGATATTGGAAAAGTCGGCAAGCCTTGCGGGTATAGCCTTCGTGCACTCCGGTTTTAACATTCTGTGCACCATCATTATGCTCCCGTTAAGCGGTCTTCTGGAAAAGCTGGTATACAAACTGATACCGGATGTCGGAACCGCGGAAAAGGAAAACATTTTGGACGAGCGTCTGCTCGGGAGCCCCGCGCTGGCGCTTTCCCAGTGCACCGTGGTAATGGACAGAATGGCCCTGGCAGCCATTTCCGCGCTTAAAGGCAGCTTAAATTCCATTACGCATTACGACAGAGAAGAAGCCGAACGCATAAGGGCGGAGGAGGAAGAAACGGACCATCTGGAGGATATACTCGGAACCTACCTCGTTAAGCTGACTTCCCGCCAGCTCAGAAAAAGCGAAAGTGCGCTGGCGACCGAGTACATGAAGCTTATAGGGGACTATGAGCGCATAGGCGACCATGCGCTTAACATACTGGCCTCGGCGGAGGAAATGGAAAATAAGAACATAAGCTTTTCCTCATTCGCGATGAAGGAATACGAGCTTATATCCGCTGCGATAAACGAAATAATCGACCTCTCTTACGAGGCTTTCCGCAATAAAGACATGAAGGCCGCCAGAAAGACGGAGCCTTTGGAACAGGTTATAGACGAGCTTAAGGAAACCCTGCGCACCCGCCACATACTGAGGCTTCAGAGAGGCGAATGCTCCGCGGACGCGGGCATTATATGGTCGGATCTTCTTACCAGTCTCGAAAGAGTTGCGGACCACTGTTCAAATATCGCCGGCTGCATGATAGACGGCCTGGCCCACACCATGAACATACACGAATCTCAACGCCTGATGCGCAGCACGGACGAAAATTTCCGCGAAGATTATATAAACTATCTCGCCAAGTACAGCATAGTTGAGGAAAACCCGATCTAATACTCGGAGAGCATCTTCATCTTAAGTTCGTGGAGTGCGGGACTGAGGTTGTAATAGTGGGGATGCGGGTTTTCGAAACGCTGTTCCTCTATCCATATTTCGGTTTCAAGCTGGCGCTTTACATAGTCCCTTATCTCCTCTATGGACGGGCGGACGCATACGCATTTACCGGCCTTGAACACGGGTATCTGAAGCTCCTTAAAAGAGCAGTTCTTGTAAACTCCGCGCCTCCATGAGGCAACACCGTCGACGTATTCGACTCTGCCTTCGAAATCCGGAGTCTCTTCCGCCAATGTTATATAATCGGCGATGGCCATGCCGTCGCTGTTATAAACCCTGTAGAGCTTTTTAAGCCCGGGGTTTGTTATTTTGTCCGGAGTTTCCGATACCTTTATCTTGGGCTCGTACACCTCGCCTTCCTTGACCGCCGATATCTTATATACCGCGCCGAATACCGGATTTGAGGCCGAGGTTATGAGACGCTCTCCTACGCCGAAGCCGTCTATCCTTGCCCCCTGATTGTTTAAAGAACGCAGGGTAAATTCATCGAGGCTGTTGGAGGCCGCTATCGTGCAATCCTCAAGACCCGCTGCGTCGAGCATCTTTCTGGCCTCCTTGGACAGATAGGCCAAATCTCCGGAATCGAGACGTATGCCCTTCAGGCGTTTTCCCATGGGCTCCAAAACCTCGTGCGCCACGCGTATGGCGTTCGGAACTCCGCTGCGCAAAACATCGTAGGTATCCACTAAGAGCACGGTGGTATCCGGGTAATTGAGCGCGTACTTTTTAAAGGCTTCAAATTCGGAGTCGTAGAACATTACCCAGCTGTGAGCCATGGTGCCGGATACGGGAATGCCGAACATCTGACCGGCAAGCACCGTCGCGGTACTTACCGCGCCTCCTATGTAGGCGGCTCTCGCCCCGTAGACCGCGGCATCCACATTGTGAGCCCTTCTCGCGCCGAAATCCGACACCGCCTTGCCGGCGGCGGCTCTCACTATCCTGTTGGTTTTTGTAGCTATGAGCGACTGGTGATTTATCTGCAAGAGCAGGGCCGTTTCTATGAGCTGAGCGTCTATAAGAGGAGCTACCACGGTGACTATGGGCGTGTTGGGATATATTATCGTTCCCTCCGGCACGGCATATATGTCGCCTCGGAAGCGATAGTCTTTCAGGTAGTTCAGAAATTCCTCGGAAAAAAGCTTTCGCTCCCTGAAATACTCTATGTCCTGCGGGTCGAAGTGGAAATTCTCCATGTATTCCATGACCTGCTCAAGCCCGGCGAAAATCGAAAACCCCGCGCCGTCCGGATTTTTACGAAAAAAAACGTCGAACACGGCCACCTTGTCTTCGTCGCCGTTGTTGAAATAACCGTTGGCCATGGTCATCTCGTAAAAATCCATCATCATGCTGATGTTTCTGGTATCCTTTTGAAGCTGCATCTTTTTCTCCTGTCTGTGCTTAAACTGTGTGCGTCTTGTATTATATATCCCTTTGGCATATCTTTTCAAGCTCGCTTGCCAAGTCTCTTTCCTTTTGACAATGTTTTGTTGTATAATGTATCGGGAGTTTTATATATGAAAGAGCCTAAAATGGAAAAAAGCATGGTCACTCCCCTGCTCGACAGAACTTTCTTGCGGGTGTTCGACCTCAAATACGCGCCGCAGCGCCACTACTGCAGCGTCACAAGAAGGACGGAGGAGGAACTTGTCGCCATAAAGTCCGACAAGGAATTCGCCTCCATGCTGCCGGACGCCGTAAGTTGCTGCGTCGTACTTAAACTGCCGAAGCAGGCACCTAAGCTGCTGCTCACTTACGAATACAGATATCCCGCGGGGCGTTTTCTTCTGAGCATTCCGGCCGGTCTTATAGACGAGGCGGACAAATACTCCGATAATCCTCTGCTTTCCGCGGCAAGAAGAGAAATAGCCGAGGAGACGGGCATAGAGCTTGGCCCTGATGACAGGCTCTTTGTGGTGAATCCTCTGCTATTCAGCAGCCCGGGCATGACGGACGAAAGCAACGCGATAATATGCGCCGTGGCAGAACTTGAATCGGACGAAGTCCTTAGCCAATCCTCGGCCTGCGGAACCGAGATCTTCGACGGATTCCTCCTTGCGGACAAAGACGAAGCCCTCGAAATACTGCGCAGCGGACGCGACCCGCGCGGAAATTATTACCCCGCATATACCTGGATAGCACTCTCGTATTTTGTGTCGGGAGCCTGGGCAAAAGAAACGCCTTAAGCTGTTTATAATACTATTAAGATATCAAGATATAGAGAAGTTTATGAGATCAGTAGAAGAGAGATTTCTTAAGTACATGAGCTTTTCTCGCTATGATTTAAGTTGTATAATGTTTTGCAGACTAAAGCATAATAAGAGGGCGGTTTTATGAAAAAGAACAGCAAGAACTACTTTATATTCGCGGTGCAGATGAGCATTTTAACCATTGCCTATACCTTGCTTCTAAAGAAGATAGACGTGAGGCCTGTCGGGCCCGAAGGCAG
>DAONZO010000032.1:0-8976 GCA_035406945.1 Bacillota bacterium
CCCTGGAAATCTCCGGCATAGACGCTTCCACCGAGGCCGTCGGAGGTACGATAGAGAGGGAAGCATACTCTTATCCGAACGGAATCCTTACCGAGAGCTGCATTTCCCTGCTGTCTCCCGTAATACCCAAAATTACGGAAAAGGAGATGGAAAAAGCCTTTAAGCTGGCTCAAAACCATGCGCTTTCCGTAGGACTTACAAGCGTTCAGAGCAACGATGTGGGCATGAAGGGCATGGTCATGGACGATACCTTCGCTCTTCTCAGAAAACTGTACGCCGAAGGTACGGGAAAACTGCGCTATCGTCATCAGGTCTGCTGCAGAAACACGGAGGAACTCGAGCACTACATTAACGGCGAGCTTAAAAACGGCGTCTACAACGAACCCGACCGCTTAGCCCTCGGCCCTCTCAAGATATTTAAGGACGGCTCGCTCGGAGGCCGTACGGCCCTGCTTCGAAGAGATTACGCCGACGATGCCGGAAACCGAGGAGTGGAGGCCATAAGCGACGAGAAAATGTACGAACTCTGCCGCGTCGCCGCCGATGCGGGCATGCAGATAGTCGCCCACGCCATAGGCGACGGCGCGATAGAAGCCGTGCTCGATTGCTACGAGCGCCTGGATCCCACGGGCAGCAACCCTTTAAGAAACGGCATAGTTCATTGCCAGATAACAGACCGTCCCCTTCTTGAGCGCATAGCGGAAGACAAGGTTTTAATCATGTACCAGCCCGTCTTCCTCGACTACGATATGCAGATAGTTGAGGCCCGCTGCGGCAGGGAGCTGGCTTCGACCTCCTATGCCTTCGCCACGGCGGAGAAGCTCGGAATACCGGTCTCCTACGGTACAGACGCGCCGGTGGAAGACTGCAATCCCATGCGCAACATCTACCGTGCCGTTACGCGCCGCGACGGCACGGGCAAGCCCTGCTTCGGCTTTTTCCCCGCGGAGTGCGTGGAGTTGGAAGATGCCCTGGACGCCTACACCGTAGGCTCGGCGTACAATGAGTTTAAGGAGAGCAAAAAGGGGCGCATTAAACCCGGCTTTTTAGCCGACATGGTGGTTCTTGACACGGACATCTTCAGATGCGACCGTGGCGCGATATACGGCGTAGTTCCCGAGATGACCGTAATAGGCGGCGAAGTGGTCTACCGGAGGAAGTAGCGCGAAATAAGTTATAGTGTTTCAGGAAAGGGTGGAATTCCCTATCGGCGGTAAACTCCGCGAGCCAATGGCCGAGCCGGTGAAACTCCGGCAGCGACGGTAAAAGTCCGGATGAAAGAAACGAGGTGTAAAAATTGAATAACGTCAGCAAAAAGACCAAAGACCTGGCAAAACTGGGCATATTGGGGGCGATTTCCATAGTGCTGATAGCCCTGGTGCGCGTGCCTATCATTCCCGCGGTGCCATTCCTCATCTACGACCCCGCGGACGTGCCCATAATGATAGCCACCTTCGCGATGGGGCCTCTTGCGGGCTTCGGTCTTACGGTAGCGGTTTCGGTAATTCAGGGAACGCTGATGAGTACGGACGGCTTCTACGGCATACTGATGCACATAATAGCGACCGGAACCTTTGTGCTTGTCGCGGGAAACATATACAAACGCCATAAGACTAAAAAAGGAGCCATCATCTCCCTGCTGTGCGGAGTAATAGCCTGGGTCGCGGTAATGGCGCTTGCCAATCTTATAATAACCCCTATGTTTTTGGGAATGCCGGTTTCCGTCGTCGTCAAAATGCTCGGCTGGATAGTGCTTTTCAATCTGATAAAATCGCTGCTCAACTCCGCCATAACCTTTCTCGTTTACAAGAGGGTGTCGGGAATACTGCACAAGTAGCGAAAGTTTTTAACGGCAATGAAGAAAACTCTTTTATTCAAAAATGAAAAAGAAACGCAAAGCTTCGGGCGAGAGCTTGCCGCGAGTCTTAAGCCCGGGGATGTAGTAGCCCTTTCCGGAGATTTAGGCACGGGAAAAACGGCCCTGACGAGGGCCGTGGCGAGAGGCCTGGGCATAGACTGTCCCGTCACCAGCCCCACGTTTACCATAGTTCAGGAATACGAGGGAGGACGACTCCCTCTTTATCATTTCGACATATACAGGGTTCACGACGAAGAGGAACTCTTTGAAATAGGAATATACGACTATTTGCACGGCGACGGGGTCTGTGTAATAGAATGGGCCGACCTTGCCCCGGAGATTATTCCGGATAAGGCCATAAGGATAGGCTTAAGTTACGGCGAAAGCGAAGAGGAAAGGATATGCGAGATATGCTGATACTGGCGATAGAAACAACAGGGCCGCTCGCATCCTGCGCTCTTTGGGACGGCCGGGAGATGAAACAGCTCATAAATACCACGCAGTATTCTCACCTGGAAGAGATAGCGCCCATGACGCAGCGCCTGATGAGAGATAATTCCGTAAGCCCCGCGGACATAGACGCCATAGCTGTTTCGAGGGGGCCAGGCTCCTTTACGGGCGTGCGCATAGGCATGGCCACGGCAAAGGCTCTGGCTCAGGTCTGGAACAAGCCGGTAATAGAGGTGCCTACTCTTGCGAGCTTCGCCTACGGCAGCTACGAATGGATGATGAGCCCTTCGAGGCTGCTCATATGCCCGATTTTTGACGCGAGACGAAGTCAGGTCTATGCGGGCGTCTACCGTATGGGCAGCAAAACTCCTCTGATTGAAGACGCCGCCTACGGCATGGAAGAGCTTATGGAAAAAATACGAGCCCTTTCTTCGGATTGGGACGGAATCGTCTTCTTCGGCGACGCCACCGCACCGTATAAGGACAGCCTTGTCTTCTGCGCCATGCCTTATGAAACAGCCCGGGGCGACGACCTGTATCAGATGGCCTCGAGCGTTGCGAAATTGGGAGCGGAGTTGTTTGCAGAAGGTGTATTAAGCGACTGCTACAGCTGCAAGCCGGAATACCTGAGGCTTGCGGAGGCCGAGCGCAAGCTGGCGGAGAAGAATGGAAGGGCTTAAGATAAGGCGGGCGAACGCCGCCGATATAGACGCCATAGCGGAGATGGAGAAGCTCTGCTTTGCCGATGCCTGGAGCAGGGAGGCCGTGGCTTCCGAGTTTTCCGGCCTCAACGACAGCCGCTATTTTGCCGCCGAAGAGGACGGAGAGCTGATAGGCTACGCAGGTGTGTGGATAATAAGGCCGGAAGCCTATATAACAAACATAGCCGTCAAGCCGCAGCACAGGCGCAAGGGCATAGGAGGCCTGCTGCTCAAGGCCCTCATACGGGAAGCCGAAGAAGACGGGGCGGAAGAGATAAGCCTCGAGGTTCGGGTTTCCAACGGAGCCGCGATAGCGCTGTACGAAGCATTCGGCTTCGAGACGGCGGGCTTCAGGCGCGCCTATTACAGCAACGGCGAAGACGCCATTATAATGTGGCGCGGGAGATAGCCATGAAGAACGGAAAACACATAACGATGGGAATAGAGTCGAGCTGCGACGAAACGGCCATAGCCCTGCTCGCCGACGGAAGGGAGATACTTTCCAATGTGATATCTTCTCAGGTGAGCGTGCACAGCGTCTTCGGCGGAGTGGTTCCGGAGATAGCCTCCAGGCATCATCTGAGCAACATACCCCACGTCTTTTCCGCGGCGCTTTCGCAGGCCGGAGTCGCGCTCGAAGAGGTGGACGAAATAGGTATTACGGCAGGCCCGGGTCTTGCCGGAGCCCTGCTGGTGGGAACCGCCTTCGCGAAGGCGGTCGCGATGGCCGCCGGAAAGCCTCTTGTGGGAGTGCATCACATACAGGCTCATATAATGGCGAACCTGATAGAATACCCGGATCTTAAGCCCCCTTTTCCCGCCCTCGTCGTAAGCGGCGGACATACCCAGCTGCTTTTGGTAAAGGGCTGCAATGAGTTCGAAATATTGGGAAGCACCCGCGACGACGCCGTAGGGGAGGCCTATGACAAGGTGGCCAGGGTGCTGGGACTCGGATATCCCGGAGGGCCTAAGGTAGACGCTCTGGCCAAGTCCGGGCGCCCGGACGCCATAGAGTTCAAAAGAGTGTATTTGGAGCACGGCAGCCTCGATTTTTCGTTCAGCGGCACCAAAACGGGTGTAATAAACTACCTTAACTCAGAACGTCAGCGCGGAAACGAGATAAACAGGGCGGACGTGGCGGCGTCCTTTCAGGAAGCCGTAATAGAGGTCATATGCGATAAGTCCATGGCCGCTCTGGAACGCTGCGGCGGCGATACCTTTGCCGCAGCCGGCGGAGTTGCCTGCAACAGTGAGCTCAGGGCAAGGCTTTCCGAAGCCTGCAAAAGGAAGGGGGCGAGGCTGTGCATACCGTCTCCCGAGCTTTGCGCGGACAACGGAGCCATGGTAGCTTCGGCGGCATACAGAAAAGCCGTGGAGGGCCGCTTCGCGGATCTGAGACTGGACGTATGGCCGGGGCTCAATATAGCAACGGGCCTTTCCAAATTGGAAGCACAATAAAAACCGGCGCATAGGCGCCGGTTTTTTGATAATCCTATTATTGAGTTTTTTCTTCGATGTACTTTACAATGCCGGAAACGGTCTGCATCTGTTCTGCGTCTTCGTCCGGAATTTCGATTTCGAACTCGTCCTCTATGGCCATAATGATCTCAACTATGTCCAAAGAATCCGCTTCAAGGTCTTTCATCACATTGGTGTTGGGCGTGATGCTTTCCTTTTCGGCGCCGAGCTGTTCGGCGAGAATGTCGCGAATTTTTTCAAAAATCATTTAGTCTTCCTCCGATCGATTATTTGCCTTCGGCTAAATACTAAACCATTATAACCTGTAAAGCGTATTGTGCAAGTGTTTTTTTAAATAATTCAATGAAAGCTCACCCATTCATCGTAGGCCGCGGCCAGTTTCGCCTCGCTTTCCTTGAGTTCTTCGCTGAGTTTTGCGGCTTTAAGGAGATCCGAAAAAACATCCGGCAGGCAGAGCTCTTCCTTTATGGAAACAATTTTTTCTTCCAGTTTGCTTATAAGCGCCTCGTTTTCCTTAAGCCTTTTTTCCTGCCGGCGTCTTTCGGCAGCCTCTTCTTTTTTCCTTTGCCTTGTCGTTATGCGCGCCTCTTTGTCCGCAAGCCGCCTTGCTTCTTCCTCTTTGAGTCCGTCGCTGGCCGCATTCGCTCCCATTCTTTCCAGATAGGCCTTGCCCGACGAGAGCCCGGACGACTTCTGTTCGTAGTAGTCGTATTTTCCCGGGAACACTTCCAATCCCTCCGGACCGAGCTCGCATATGGCCGTCGGGATGCGGCTGAGCAGGTAGCGGTCGTGAGAGACCAGTATGAGGGTTCCCGGAAAATCATCGAGGGCGTCCTCTATAAGTTCCTTGGCCTTTATGTCCATGTGGTTGGTGGGCTCGTCCATTATCAGCAGATTGGCTTTGGACAGCATGAGCTTGAGCATTGAGAGCTTGGCTTTTTCCCCGCCCGCGAGATCCGCCACCTTCTTAAAGACGTCGTCGCCCCTAAAGCCCAGCCGCCCGAGCAGAGTCCGAAGCTCCACCCGGTCGTAGCCTATATAGCGGCTGTGCACTTCTTCCAGCACCGTGTTTTCCGGATTCAGGTTCTGCTGCTCCTGGTCGTAGTACCCCGGCTGCACGTTTACGCCGAAACGCACCCGGCCGCTGTCGGGCTTTACGCTTCCGAGCAGTATGCGCAGCAGTGTGGTCTTTCCCGCCCCGTTTGCTCCTACTATGCAGATGCGGTCGCCTTTTTTTATGTCCAAAGAGACGTTTTCGAAGAGCCTGCGCTTAAAGGCTCCTTCGCCGAAGCTCATTGAAAGCCCTTCGGCCGCCAATACGTCGTTGCCGCTTATAAGCTCGGTATTGAAGCGTATGCTCAGCTTCTCGTTGAAAAGCTCCGGCTTTTCGAGCCGATCTATCTGAGCCAGCCGCTTTTCCCTCGACTGAGCCCTCTTTACGAGGCGCTCGGTGTTGTGCTGCTTAAAGCGGCGTATTATCTCTTCCTGACGGGCTATTTCGGCCTGCTCCCTTTCGTAGTGACGCAGCCTTTCCTCGTAGAGTTTCTTTTTCTTTTCCCTGTAAGTGCTGTAGTTTCCCTTGTAGACTGTCAGCCGGCGGTTTTCTATTTCGAATATGCGACTCACGCATCTGTCCAAAAAGTATCGGTCATGAGAAATTATCACGAGGGTGCCGGCGTAAGAGCGAAGATAGCCCTCCAGCCACTTCAGAGTGCCTATGTCGAGATGGTTGGTGGGCTCGTCCAGCAGCAGGAGATCCGGCGCTTTAAGCAGAAGAGAGGCGAGGGCCAGCCTGGTGCGCTCCCCTCCGGACAGCGTACTTACGGGTTTATCCAGATAGTCGTCGGTAAAGGCCAGGCTTTTGAGTATGCCTCGTATGCCGTTTTCGTAGCTGTAGGCGTTCTTCTCCAAAAAGGCCGCTTTTTCGGCCTCGGTCGCCGAGGCCTGCATCTCTTCGAATACGGTGCCGCCGTCCGGAAAATGGTCCCGCTGCTTAAGGTAGGCCATGCTCAGACCCTTCTCCACGTTCAGTTCTCCTTCGTAGTCGGTGATTTCTCCGGCCATTATCTTAAGCAGGGTGCTCTTTCCGGCTCCGTTTGCGCCTACGACGCCTATGCGGTCGCCTTTGTTTATGAGGAAGCTCGCATTCGTCAGAACGGTCTCCGCCCCGAAGCTCTTATTCAGTTTTACGGCGCTAAGTATGCTCATAGGCATATATGTTAACACAAAAAAAATCTTGTAACAACATTGTCAGGATGTTATCATTATAGAGATAATGATTTGCAGGAAGGAAAACAATGACTCGTTCAGGTAAGATATCGAATGCCGTAATACGAAGGCTCTCGCGCTATCTGCGCATTTTGGAAGAACTGATGCATCAGGGGGTGGAAAGGGTGTCGTCCGGCGAGCTAAGCGAAGACATAGGTTTGACCGCCTCTCAGATACGCCAGGACCTCAATCATTTCGGAGGCTTCGGACAGCAGGGCTACGGCTACAACGTAAAGGAGCTGCACTCGGAAATAGAGAAGATATTGGGAGTGGACAAAACCTATAATCTCGTGGTCGTGGGCTGCGGAAGGCTCGGTCAGGCGATCGCGAACTTCCTTAAGACCTACGGTAAAAGCTACGACATAGTGGGAATGTTCGACACAAACCCCGACATGATAGGCAAGGAGAGCTGCGGTGTAAAGATAAGAAAAGGCCTGGAGCTTCCCGGCTTTCTTGCGGAAACGGACGTGGACATAGCGGTAATTGCCGTTCCCAAAGAGGTGGCGCAGACCGTGGCAAAGAAGCTCATAGACGGCGGAGTGCGCGGAATCTGGAACTTTGCCCCCATCGACATAAGCACGGATAAGCTTCCGGTGGAGAATATGCACCTGTCCGACGGGCTTCAGACCCTCGTGTATTACATAAATCACCCGGAATAAAAACGACAAAAGAGCCGCAGCACGAGCTGCGGCCCTTGTTTGTAGCTCCTATATAGAGCCTAACCTGCCTGGGGAGCGTCCACGGGGCAAGTGCCCGCGCAAGCGCCGCAATCGATGCACTTATCGGGGTCGATGACATAGATGCCATCTCCCTCCTGGATTGCATCGACAGGGCAGTCCGCCGCACAAGCGCCACAGCTTATGCAGGCATCGGTAATTACATACGCCATTTTTTGCCTCCTTATGGGATATTGGTGGAAAGCTCCACCCTCGGTAAGTATAACAGCAAAAGACCTTTTGGACAAGAAAAAAACTGGTTTTACGGTGAAGAAGTCATGAAAGTTTACGGCTTATCCGGCAGAAGCGGAACAGGAAAAAGCTACAACGCCGGCCTGCTGTGCAGCAGGCTCGGCATAGAGGGGCTGATAGACGACGGCCTCTTTATTCGCGAGGGCAACATAATCGCCGGCTTTTCGGCCAAGAAGGAAAGCACCAAGCTCAGGGCCGTGAGGAGGGCCATTTTTACCGACGAAGAACATCGAAGATCCGTGGCCGAAGCGGTAAGACGGGAAGGCATAGACAGCATACTCGTAATAGGCACCTCGGATGACATGGTGAGGCTGATAGTGGAGAAGCTGGAGCTTCCTCCGCTCGAGGAAATAATCCAAATCGAAGAGATTACCACGCCCGGTCAGCGCCGCGTTGCCAGAAAATCGCGCGACGAAGGCGGCATACATGTAATACCGGCGCCAACCTTTCAGGTGAAGAAGCAGTTTTCGGGCTTCTTTGTGGACGCGAAGAGGAGCTTTCGCCGCCAGCGCGACCGCGGGTTAATAGAGCGCACCGTAGTGCGCCCTACGTATAGCTATCTCGGCGGCTTTGAGATATCCGACAAGGTCATAAGCGACATAGTTTCCGTGGTCGTCGGCAGGGAGCCGTGCGTGGACGAGGTGCTTTGGATAAGTTCCAACAACAGCGACGACGGGCTCTACGTTCGTATAATTTTGATATTCAGACGAGATTGCCGCATACGTAAAACCGCGGAAGAACTGCAGCATTCCATACGCGAGGCTTTGGCGTCCATGACAGCCTTCAATGTGCTGGGAGTGGACATAGAGGCCAGGGCTATTCGAAGATAAAGCCCATGCGGCGCGGCGGATAAAAGCGCAAGGCGCGGGGCTTGCCGCAGAGCAAAGAACATAATATAATAAATAAATTATAAACAAATTCATCATAAACAGAGGAAAGAGATGTCAAGAAAGACCAAGAATTCAGTAGGAGCAGGAAGCATACTCCTGTTTGCCATTTTGTTGCTGTCCGTCGGGGCGGCGGCCTGGAGCCTTGTATCCGGGAAGAGTCTGCTGAGCGATGCGTTGTTCAGCCCCCCAAAGCAGCCTTCGGCAAGCGATGCGGAAGACCACGAAGAGCCGGATGAAAAGGAAAATTCCGGAGGTCTGGTCTTCGGGCAGATTCCGCAGAGCACGGATAATTCCGGAGAAGATGAGCCTTCGGCCCCGGGAGAGACGCAGAGCCCGGACCCCGCGCAAAGTTCCGGCGAGGG
>DAONZO010000033.1:0-762 GCA_035406945.1 Bacillota bacterium
AGCAGGTTTCAAAGTAGAATTCGGCACTTTCCGCGGAGGAAGACCCATTGTCCGCGGGGGGCGTATCGCCGGCGCCGCAGGCGGAAAAAATCAGCGCAGACAGAATTAAGAGCATAACAATCGACAGATACTTTTTCATCTATTTTCCCTTTCTCCGAGTTAAATCGTAATTTTTGAAATATTGCCGCAAAGGCCGGGTGCCCGGCGAACTCTTTGGGCTGAATCTCCTTGTCCCGGGTTATACTACGCCTTCGCCCGAATTCGGGTCTTCTTCTCCCTCGGATTCCTGATCCGGCGGATTGTCGGGCGGGGGAGTTTCCGGAGTGTCGGTCTGCCCGGCGGGCGGCTGCTCGGCCGGCGGCTGATCGGCGGGAGCTTGCTCGGCCGGCGGCTGATCGGCGGGAGCTTGCTCGGCCGGCGGCTGCTCGGCAGGCGTCACGTCTTCTATCTCAGATGGGGGCGCCGTGCCCTGCACTACTTCCACGGGGCAGGCCGCATAATCATAGACATAGTAGTTTTTTCTTACGCCGGCGGCCTTTTGCGTATAGCTCCTGGCCTCGGCCTCCGTAATCATAAAGGCCGTGAGCGGATAACCCGTAGGATGCGGGCAGGCGTCGAAATGATAATAGCCCTCTCCTAAATCCACTAAGTTCCAGAAATGGCTGGTGGTGCCGCCCACCCTTTCAAGATCCACGTTGGGTATCTCGGCACGGGTGAGCAGAGCCTTGGAACAGGCGAAATAGTTGTAACAGTCGCCCTTTC
>DAONZO010000033.1:772-8790 GCA_035406945.1 Bacillota bacterium
AAGGGGGATTTCAAATGAAGGAACGTCACCTGCTCGCCCTTTCCGGTGGTAAAGCCTATATAGGCTCCCGCAAGCCAGCTCGACTTGTCGGAGGTTCCGACGTACTTTATGTGGCTGTTGACATAGCTGTATATGGCCCTCGCCTTCTGGCGCAGGCTCATGTCCGGATTCGTTATCTCCGCTAAAATCTGGTCCGCGAGTTCAAAAACGTCGCCCACGGTAAGACCCTCCGGCAGCACGCTCTCGTCCGAAACGACGGGTTCGTCCTCGGGGTGAATATCATCGTCCACGCTTATCTCATCGTCGGAAGGGGCGGCGGGTTCGGTAACGGTAAGCCGCACAGAGACCGAGGTCTCGTTTCCGCTGCTGTCCGTGGCGGTATATATCACCGTATAAACCCCCGGAGTGTAGAGGTCCACAGCGCTGCTGTCCACGCTGAGTACGGGTTCGGCGTCGGTGTCGTCCGTAACGCTTACACCCATTCTGTACAGCAGCCTGCAACCGCGCTCGACGCTCATGTCGACGGCGCCGTGTATCTCCGGAGGAGTTACATCTTTGACTATCTCGGGCAGGTCTTTCGCTGTGCCCAGTCTATCGACTATCAGAAAGGCAAGGGCTATTACGGCAAGCACTATCGCCGCAAGCGCCACGGCCGGATTGCTTCCTCTTCTTTTTTTTGCAGCCGACCTGCGGCCGCCCGTACTGTTGCTCATCTGTCGTATTATGCTCCCTTTTTGGGTTTAAGGCGTCAATAAAAAGCTTTTCAAACAAGCCGTTTGATGATATAGTGCAAGGGATTGGGGAAACACTATGCACAGAAATATATTAGACTATCTTAACAACATTGTAAAGCGAAAACCCGATAAGACGGCCTTTTCCGACGGCGTAAACTCCCTGAGCTTCCTGCAGGTCTACGAGCAGAGCCGCGGGGTGGGAAGCTGCCTGGCGAAAAAGGGGATATACCGTAAGCCCGTCGTAGTTTTTATGCAAAAATCACCTCGGGAAGTGGCGGCCTTTTTCGGCGTCGTCGCGGGCGGCGGCTTTTATGTTCCCATAGACGAGGAAATGCCTGCCGGACGCATTCAGCTCATACTCGACAACGTGCGTTCTCCCCTCATAATCTGCGATGCCGACACGCTCGGCAAGACCCAAGAGTTCGAGCTCCACGGCGGCGAAACCGTTCTGTACGAAGATATATGCCGCTGCGAAGCGGACGACGCGGCGCTTGCCGCCATATACGACAAAGCCATAGATACGGACCCCATATACATAGTGTTCACCTCGGGCTCCACCGGAATACCCAAGGGGGTGGCGGCCTGTCACCGCTCCGTAATAGACTACATAGAGCAGCTTTCGGAAGTGCTCGGCTTCAGCGAAGACACGGTGTTCGGAAACCAGTCTCCGCTGTATTTCGACGCCTGCCTCAAAGAACTCTATCCCACGCTTAAATTCGGAGCCACCACCTACCTTATCCCCAGAAAGCTCTTTTCTCTTCCGGTAAAGCTGGTGGAATACTTAAACGAGCATAAGATAAACACGATATGCTGGGTGGTCTCGGCTCTTACGATGGTGAGCGCCCTGGGCACCTTCTCCGTGCTGAAGCCTAAGCATCTGCACACGATAGCCTTCGGAAGCGAGGTCTTTCCGATAAGGCAGTTCAAAATATGGCGCGAGGCTCTTCCAAAAGCCTCCTTCACCAACCTTTACGGCCCCACGGAAACCACCGGAATGTGCTGCTATTACCGGGTCACCCGGGATTTTGAGGAAGGGGATTCCATACCGATAGGGCGCCCCTTCGACAACAGGGAGATACTGCTCATAGACGAAGACGGAAAGCAGGCCGCTCCGGGAGAAGAAGGTGAAATCTGCATACGCGGCACAGCGCTTACCCTCGGCTACTACAACGACCCCGAACGCACGGCCGCGGTCTTCGTTCAGAATCCGCTGAACAGCGCCTACCCCGAATTCATATACAAGACGGGCGACATAGGCCGCTTCAACGCCGAAGGGGAGCTGGTGTTCATCTCCCGAAAGGACTATCAGATAAAACACATGGGCCACCGCGTGGAGCTGGGCGAGATAGAAGCCAACGTAGCCATGCTTTCCGGCATAGACATATGCGCCTGCGTATACGACGACGACAGGAAAAAGATAGTGCTGTTCTACGCCGGGGCCTCGGATGAAAAGGAGCTGACGGCGGAGCTTAAGAACAGGCTGCCGCGGTATATGCTGCCGACAAAGCTCGTAAAGCTCAATGCCATGCCCTTTACTCCCAACGGCAAGATAGACAGGGTCAAATTGAAAAAGAGTCTTAGCGGAAACCGACAAGTATCCGGGCGAGAAAAACTATAAAAGAAGAGGTTTGAAAATGGAAGAATTATTACGCATACTCGAAGATATGCATCCGGAAGTGGATTTTGCCGAGGAAACGGAGCTTATAGACGGCGGCATACTCGATTCTCTCGACATTGTCACCCTCATAACCGAGATAAACGACTGCTTCGACGTCAGCATAGGCGCGGGCGACATAATTCCGGAAAACTTCAATTCCGCCGAGGCTCTTTACGCGCTTATTCAAAGACTGATGGACGAAGAATAAGGGAAGTGCGCTAAATGCTCTTTACCTCATACTCTTTTCCGATCTTTATAGCGATACTCTGCGGCCTGTATTATGCCGTGCCTAAAAAATTTCAGTCCGTCCTTTTGCTTGCGGCGAGCTATGTTTTTTACTTTACGGCGGGTCCGAGCTATCCGATTTACATCTTCGCGACCAGCCTTACAAGCTGGTATGCGGCTCTTCGCATGGGCGCGAACGCGGAGGCGCAAAGCATATGGCTTAAAGAGCATGGAGGCGATCTCGGCGCGGACGGGAAAAAAGCATACAAAGAGAGCCAAAAACGCCTGCGCTTCGGATGGATGCTCGCCTGCCTTCTGTTCAATCTCGGCATACTCGGACTTCTTAAATACGGAAACTTCTTTATCGCGAATGTAAACGGGATCCTGGCCGCGGCGGGCAGCGGAAGCAGGCTGTCCTTTCTTGGCCTCGCAATGCCCATGGGCATATCTTTTTATACCTTTCAGGCCATTTCCTACGTTATAGACGTAAACAGAGGGGTCTGCAAGGCAGAGAAAAGCCTTCTGCGCTTCGCCCTCTTCGTTTCCTTCTTTCCTCAGCTGATACAGGGACCCATAAGCCGCTATCCCGACCTTTCGGAGTCGCTCTACGCCGAGCACCGCTTCGACTTCCGGGACTTTTCCTTTGGTCTGCAGCGCATACTGTGGGGCTATTTCAAGAAGTTAGTGGTAGCCGACCGCATACTTCCGCTCGTAAAAACCGTAACTCAGGACCCCGAAAACTACGGGGGCGCCTACGCTCTGCTGGCCATGCTGCTCTACACCATAGAGCTGTACGCCGATTTTACCGGAGGCATAGACATCACCATAGGCGTGGCCCGGCTTTTCGGCATACGCATAAAGGATAACTTCAATCTCCCCTACTTCTCCACATCCCTTAAGGAATACTGGCGCAGGTGGCATATCTCCATGTGCTCCTGGTTCAGGGATTATTTATTCTACCCCCTGTCCACATCCAAGCCCATGACGCGCTTTTCGAAATTCGCGAGAAAACGCCTCGGAAACGCCGTGGGAAAGCGTCTGCCCCTCTATATCGCGTCCTTTACGGTCTGGTTCGCCACCGGCCTCTGGCACGGGGCGAGCTGGAACTTTATAGTATGGGGACTCGCAAACTGGGCGGTTCTGATGATATCTCAGGAATTTGAAGGCCTGTACGCGCGCTTTCACAAGCGCTTCGCCTTCGCGTCCGGCACAGCCTACCGCATTTTTACCGTGCTGCGCACCTTTTTGCTGGTATGCTGCCTGAACATATTCGACTGCTACAAGACCCTTGCGGAGACCTTCGGAGCCTTCGCTTCCATATTCACAACGACCAACTATTCGGCCTTTTCCGACGCTTCGATGCTAAAGCTCGGAATGAGCCGCGCCGACTTTATAATCGTCGCCCTCGGCTCCGCCGCAATGCTGATCGTAAGCCTTCTTAAACTCGGCGGCAGCCTCAGGGAAAGAATTGCGCAAAAACCGCTCGCCCTGCGATTCTGCCTGTGGTACGCTCTGTTCATAGCCATAATCATATTCGGAGCCTACGGCGAAGGCTACGATGCGAGCCAGTTCATATACAACCAGTTCTGATATGAATACGAAGAAGAAAAAACTCTTAAGCGCTATAATATGCCTTGCGATAGCCCTTTCGGGCCTCTTTCTGCTGCAAAGACTGCTCATGCCCAAGTACGTGGACGACATTATCGAAGGAGCCTTCGTCGCCGAGTACTACGAAGAAGACAAAGACTTCGACGTGATATTCATAGGCGACTGCGAGGTTTATTCCAACTTCTCTCCGGCGCTGATATGGAGGGATTACGGCATAAACACTTATATACGCGGCAGCGCGGAACAGTACATATGGCAGTCCTACTACTTTATGGAGGACACCCTGCGCTACGAGACCCCCAAGGTAATGGTGGTCAACATACAGGCTCTGCAGTTCGACAAAGCTCAGCGCGAGGCCTACAACCGCATGAGCCTCGAAGGCATGGAGTGGTCGCCCGTAAAGGTTCGGGCCATTAAGGCGTCCATGCTTCCGGGGGAGAAGTTCATAGAATACGTCTTTCCCATACTCAGGTATCACAGCCGATGGAGCGAACTGAGCGAGGCGGATTTCAAGTATATGTTCAGGACCGAGCCCGTCACCCACAACGGCTACGCCATGCGGGTGGACGTGAAGCCCGCGGAAAACGTGCCGGAGGGCCGCCCCCTGGCAAATTACGCCTTCAGCGACAAATCCCTTAAATACCTCGACATGATGCGCGAGCTTTGCGCGGAAAACGGCATAGAACTGCTGCTCATAAAGGCTCCCAGCCTCTATCCCTACTGGTATCCGCAGTACGAGGAACAGGTGGAAGCCTATGCGGAGAAATACGGCCTGCGCTATATAAACTTTCTTGAGCTCGCAGACGAAACGGGCATAGATTACAACACCGATACCTTCGACGGCGGTCTCCACCTCAACCTTTCCGGCGCGGAGAAGATGTCCGTCTGGATGGGGCGCTACCTCTCCGAACAATATGACCTTAAAGACAGAAGAAACGAGCCGGAGCTTAGCTCCGTGTGGGAGAAAAAACTCGAGGCCTACGAAAAAGAAAAATCGGAACAGTACGAGCGCTACGGAATAAAAGGAGAACTTTAGAATGTCCGGCATATGCGGTTATTTCGACCTTAGACAGCGCGACGCCCTCAACAAACAGAGCGCGGAAAAAATGCTGAAAGCGATAGCGCACAGAGGCCCCGCGGGCAGCGCCGTAATATCGGCAGGAGGCGCGGTTTTGGGCTTTAACGCGCTTTCCGCCTCCGACCTTTTTGAGGCTTCGTTCGATTTTGGCGAGGCTTCGTTTCCGCAAGACAGCCCGGACAAACGCATCAGCCTTGTAATGGACGGCAGGATATTCAACGCCCCGGAGCTTAAAAAGGAACTCGAAGCCCGCGGCAGGATCTTTAAGACGGACTTTCAGACCGAGCTCGCAGTGAATCTGTATCTGGAATACGGCGACAGCTTTGCGGAGCGCATAAACGGGCAGTTCGCCATAGCCCTCCACGACGGCGAAGATGGCTCCCTGTTGCTCATAAGGGATCATGTGGGCTGCGCCCCGATGTTTTACGCCGCCATCGACGGAACTCTTGTTTTCGCCTCGGAGATAAAGGCGATCTTGGAATATCCCGGCAGCGAAAGAAAGCTCAATCTGAAAGCCCTGGACCAGCTTCTGAACTATCCCGGCGCGGTCTCTCCGGAAACTTTCTTCTCGGGCGTATATTCGCTGAAACCCGGTCATATGCTGAAACTGATGCCGGGTCGAGAACCGCAGGAAAGCGAATACTGGGATGTCGGCTTCCCTTCCGAAGAAGAGGACAGGGGCGAAGAATACTACGTGCGGAATATGCGAGAGCTGCTTAAAAAGGCCATCGAAAGGCGCATATCCGAGGATATGACCACGGGCTTTTATCTCTCCGGCGGCCTCGACAGTTCCACCGTGGCCTGCTTTATCTCCGAATTCGGCCTGAACAGCCGCTACTCCTTCTCGGCCGAAATATCCTCGGGCGACCTGGACGAAAGCCGCTTTCAGCAGGCCGTGCTCGCCAAGACAAGCTCTTCTCACCTCTCGGTAAAGGTGGACGAAGAGGATATTTGGCAGCATCTCTCCGATGTCATATACCACGCCGAATCCGCCGTAAAGGAAAGCTACGACGTGGCCGCCTTTATGCTTTCGGGCCTCGTAAGGCAGACTCCCGCGCTCGCGGTGCTCACGGGTCAGGGTTCGGACGAATTTCTATGCGGCTACGTGGGCTATATGCTGGACAGCTTCAGGGCCATGCAGCGCGCTCAGATGTCCGGGGAGGAATGCGAGGTGAACGAGAGGCTGTGGGGAGACCCCTACTTCCGCTACGAGCGCATACATCCGGAGATAAGAAAACTGCATACCGCCCTCTACAGCAAGGAACTGCGGGGAGATATAGAGAGCTTTTCGGCCTTCGCGAAGAGCCCGGTAAATACGGAAAAGCTGCGCGGGCTAAGCAGTCAGAAGCGCCGATCCTACATAGACAGCAAGCTGCGCCTTGCGGACCACCTGCTCATAGAGCACGGCGACAGCATGACGGCGGCGCATTCCGTAGAGGGGCGTCACCCCTTCCTCGACAGGGATTTGCTCGCCTTTATATTAGCCATGCCCGACAAGTATAAGCTGAAGGGCACAAACGAAAAATACGTGCTTAAACGGGCCGGAAAGGGCATAGTGCCGGAGGAAATACTGAAACGCCGCAAATTTCCTTTTCAGGCTCCCGGAATGTCCGCGATGCTCAAACGCCTGCCAGGCTCCGAGGGCGCGGCGGATATGCTCTCCGAAAGCCTCATAAGAAAGTACGGCATCTTCGATCCGGAATTCATAAACCGGCTCAAGACCATGTATGCAAAAGAGGATTTTCAGCTCATGGGAGCCTACGAAATCGACTACCTGCTCATAGCCCTCAGCCTTACCATGCTGTGCGAGCGCTACGGGCTGAGCCTATAAAACGATTGTATTGACAAGGAACAGGCCTTGTGATAGAATCCAAACGCCAATTGAAAAGAGCTCATCAAGAGCGGCTGAGGGAATAGGCCCTGCGAAGCCCGGCAACCTGTGTGAAACAAGGTGCTAAATCCTACTCGTTAGAGGAAGATGAGGAATGTGGAAATACAACCTCTTCTTTTGAAGGGGTTTTTTCAATACTTGAGCTCGGAAAGGAGATATATTATGGCACACAAATTGTTTACTTCCGAATCGGTTACGGAGGGTCATCCGGACAAGGTTTGCGACCAGATATCGGACGCAATATTGGACGAGGCGCTGAGACAGGATCCCTTAAGCCGCGTCGCCGCGGAAACCACGGTAACGACGGGAATGGTAAACGTTATAGGCGAGATGACTACGGAGGGCTACATCGACATACAGCAACTGGCCCGCGACGTGATTATGGACATAGGCTACAACCGCGGGAAGTACGGTTTTGACGGCTTTTCCTGCGGCGTCAGCATTTCCTTGAACCAACAGAGCCCCGATATTGCGATGGGAACAAGAGAAGGCGCTTTAGGCGCCGGCGATCAGGGCATGATGTTCGGCTACGCCTGCAACGAGACTCCCGAACTCATGCCCATGCCGATTTCGCTCGCCCACAAGCTGGCGTTCAGGCTCGCCGAAGTGCGCAAGAACGGCACGCTGAAATACCTGCGTCCGGACGGAAAGACACAGGTCACCGTTGAATACGACGAAGAGAGAAATCCCGTGCGCGTCCATACCATAGTGCTCTCGACCCAGCACGACGAAGACGTTACCCAGGAACAGATAAAACGAGATGTAATAGAACATGTCGTAAAAGCCGTGGTTCCGGCCCGGCTTCTTGACGAAAGCACCGTCTAC
>DAONZO010000034.1:0-8606 GCA_035406945.1 Bacillota bacterium
CTCGCAGGCGCAGTACAGCGGATCGAGGCCTAAGATGTCGCAGGCGGCAGCGACCGACGGTTTAATCGGAATCGCAGCTTCGTCTAATTCTATGGAATACGGGCTCCCTTCCACGAATTCGGAAAGGATTGTAGCTACGCCTCCCCTGGTGGGATCGCGCATTACGCGAAGCTCCGCGCCGAGCTCCATAAGGGCCTCGGCCATGCGGTTCAAGGGCGCGCAGTCGGACGCTATTTCGCCGCCCGCAAGGCCGGGATTTCTCGCGAGCATTACGGAAGTTCCGTGGTCTCCCGCGCTTCCGGAAATGAGCACGGCGTCTCCGTCCTTAATATTCCGGGGCGACAGTCCTTCCAGTTTTACAAAGCCTATCCCTGCGGTATTTATGTATATTCCGTCGCCTTTTCCATGTTCAACGACCTTCGTATCTCCGGTCACTATAAAAACTCCGGCTTCCTCTGCCGTCTTTCCTATGGATTGAGCTATAGCGCGCAGCTTATCCAATTCAAAGCCTTCTTCAATTATGAATGACAGACTCAGATATTTTGGAATCCCGCCCCCCGCGGCGACATCGTTTACCGTGCCGCACACAGCTAACTTACCTATATCCCCCCCGGGGAAGAAGCAGGGGCTGACGACGAAGCTGTCGGTTGAAAAAGAAAGGCGTCCGGCCCCGTCCACCAGGGCGGAATCGCCCAGTTCGCACAGAGCATCGTTTTTAAGCAGGGGGACTATAATCTCTTCTATGAGCGCCGAGGTTTTTTTGCCGCCGCTTCCGTAGTCCAGACTTATTATATCGCTCATCGCTCATATCCTTTCTTCTAAAAATTGCTGTATTTATAAGCCGCGGCGCAGGCCCCCTCGGAGGAAACCATGCAGGGACCCACCGGATCCTCCGGGGTGCAGAGCCCGCCGAAAAGCGGACATTCATCCGGCTCCAGCCTTCCGCATATTACATCTCCGCAGCGGCAGGCGGGGTTTGCCGCGCCCTCTTCAAGCTCGATGCCGAAGCGTTTTACCGCGTCGAAGTCCGCAAATTCTTCCTTAATGCCGAGCCCGCTGTTTTCTATGAATCCAAGTCCGCGCCAGAGAGAGCCTGCGGGTTCCAGAACGCGCCGCATCATCTCCGCCGCCATAATATTCCCTTCGAAGCTTACCGCCCTCCTGTACCCGTTTTCCACCTCCGCCCTGCCCTCGCTTATCTGCTTCAGCAGCATGTACACAGCAAGCAGTATGTCCTCGGGTTCAAAGCCCGCAACGACGCCCGGCAGGCGGTAGTCCTTTGCGAGATATTCAAAGCCTTTAAGCCCTATTATGGTGCCGACATGACCCGGGCAAAGAAAGGCGTTTATCTTAAATCCCGGCTCGGCTATGAGCGCCCTCAGGGCCGGCTCCAGCATCTTGAGAATGGAGAGCACGCTGAAGTTTTTAAGTCCGCGCTCCGAGGCCGAAACTATCGCCGCGGCGGTGCCGGGAGCCGTGGTTTCGAAGCCCGCGCCCAAAAAAACCAGCTCTTTATCCGGATTGGCAATGGCCAGCTCTATGGCGTCCATGGGAGAGAATACCATCTCAACCCTTGCCCCCTTAGCCCTGCGCAGGGCGAGGTTGTCGCCCCTTGAACTTCCGGGAACCCTCATCATGTCTCCGTAGCTGCTTATTATCACATCGCAGCGCGAAGAAAGACGCAAAACGGCGTCCATGACCGCCTCCGGCGTTACGCAAACGGGGCAGCCCGGCCCGGAGATCAGCTTTACGTTTTCCGGGAGCATTCGCTTTATCCCCGCCTTGGCAATGGTCATGGTATGCGTGCCGCATACCTCCATTATCCTGACCGGACCCGTTTCAAGGCTTATTATCCTGTCTATGAGCTTATCGCTTATCCGCAATTTCTATTTCCCTCAGAGCTTCCTCTACCTCGGCCGCGGCGGCCATATTGGCCTCGGCGGCAGCCGCGGCCATTTTCTCTATCGCAAAACCGGCATGGCATATAACATAGTCGCCGAGAGCGGCGTCCTTTATAAAATCCAGCCTTATCTTTCTGCTTATGCCGTCTCTTTCCCCGACGCCGTCGAGACCGTTTATCTCTACCAGTTTTAAGGGTATGGCAAGACACATTTTATTCTTCCTCCTGTATTTTGCGCAGACGGGAAAACTCCGAGGAATGCGCGGCCACATTTATCTGCCCCAGGCTTATGCCTTCGTCGTTGCAGGATACCCTGCGATGGCAATAAGGTTCAAAGCCCTGTTCTTTAAGCACGCGCATCAGGCGGGAGAGCACATAGATATTCTGAAAAGAACCTCCGGACAGCATAAGCTTGGCAAGCCCGGTTTTTTCTCTTATCCTTACGCACATTTCCGCAGCCATGGCCACAAGAGTGTTCATAAAGCGGGCGGCGCATTCGCCCCTGCTCTTTCCGCCCTTCAAGTCGGACAGCAGCGCGGAAAGCATCGGGGCGTATTCAAAGATGAACATTCCGTCCTGCTCCGCTATGCTTACGGGATACGAATCTTCTATGCCTTCCTCGGCTTCGGATTCCAAAAGAACCGCCCCCTGACCCTCGTAAGAGGCCGTGTGCTTTATTCCTAAAATGGCCGCAACACCGTCGAAGAGTCTCCCCATGCTCGAAGCCTTGGGGCAGTTTATTCCCGCCGATAGCTGACGTTCTATCTGAGCTGCATAGGCGGGGTCGAAATGCAAAAGCGAGGTATCGAGTCCCGCGTCCAAAAGCAGCGAAAGCGCAAGCCTGTCTATTTCCTTTACGGCTCTGTCGCCCCCCGGAAGCCTTATGTGGGCTATCCTGCCGAGACGCTCAAAACCCGCGGCATCTCCCGCTAAAAACTCTCCGCCCCAAACGCTGCCGTCGCTGCCGTAGCCGCTGCCGTCCCAGATGACGCCCATACAGGCTTCGTCTATCCCGTTGTCGGCCATGCAGGAGGCCATGTGCGCGTGGTGATGCTGAACCCGCACTAAGGGCAGCCCCTCGGCCTTAGCCTTTTCCTCGGCATATTCGCCGGACATGTAGTCGGGATGAAGGTCGCAAGCTATAAGCTCGGGCTTGATATCGAAAAGTTTCTCGAAACGAGCTATCTGCTCCTCGTAATTTTCGAGGGTTTCCAAGTTTTTAAGGTCACCTATGTGCTGGCTCGGAAAGACGTGACAGCCTTTTGACAGGCAAAAGGACGCTTTCTGTTCGGCTCCGCAGGCAAGAATCGCCCCGGCGTCCGCGTTGAGCGTGAGCGGAAAAGGCACATAGCCGCGGGAACGCCTTACATAATACTCTTTTCCGTCAATCACCCACAGCACCGAATCGTCGCAGCGCATCTGAATATCGCGATCATTCAAGAGAAAACCGTCGGCTATGCCGAAAAGATCCGTAAGCGCCTCGTCGTTTTTGCATATTATGGGCCTGTCCGAGAGATTCGCGCTGGTCATGACGAGGCTGTCTATATCGCCAAGCCCGTCGAAGATGAGGTGGTGAAGCGGAGTATAAGGAAGCATCACCCCTAGCCTCGAATTCTCGCTGATATGGCAAAGCGCACTCTTATCTTTCTTTTTCAGCAAAACTATCGGCTTTACCGTTCCGCAGAGCACAGATTCCTCCGCCTCGCTTATCTCGCAAAAACGGCGGGCGGCGGCCAAATCTTTGCACATTACAGCAAAAGGTTTTGCGTCTCTGTGCTTGCGCTTGCGCAAAGACTTGACAAGCTCTTCGTCATCGATGCGGCAGCAGAGATGAAAGCCCCCTAAGTCTTTTACGGCTACAACGCGGCCGAGCTTTATGCAGTCGCAGGCCGATTTCAGCGCTCCTTCATCGTCTAATCCCTCCATAAGAGCGCCGTCCGCATCGTGATAAAAAAGATGCGGACGAATTATTTCGCTGACTTTAACATTGGCACATATCATCTGTAAAAACTCTCTTTGCCCGGCTCGCAGTCGTGCTCCAGTCCTATTTTTTCGTAATAATCGTTTTTAAGTATCCAGTCGGTAGCGGTAAACAGGCCGTTTACGTAATCGTAGGTGGCCTTTATGTATTCATCGCTCACCTCGACGCCTTCGTTGGGGGTAAACTGATTGGCTTTTACGTCGTATCTTCCGTAATCGGTTATAAAGCTCTTGTTGTAGAATACGGCAATCCCGGGGCTGTCGCTGAGTATGTCGCGTCCCATGAGCAGCCTCGAATCGTACTCGAGCCCCATCAGATTTGAAACGGTCGGAATTATATCTATGCTGCAGCAGGTCTTGTCCACTATTACGGGTTCTTCCATGGACGCGCTCCATATTATCAGGTTGGAATGCGCCAGTCCGAAGGTCTGATCGATCTCGCAGCCGGCAAGCTCGTTCCATGTGGAAACCTCCATGCCGTAGGGATAGTGGTCGCTGTTGACGACAAATAAAGTGTTTTCGAGCTGCCCTATCTTATCCAGCTCTTCCACCAGATACCCCAAGGCGAGATCCAGCTCCATCTGACAGGCCACATAAGCCGCGGCCTCCTGGCTCAAATTCATGTCGGCCACATCTTCCTTGTGTTTTTTGCACTGATAATTGCCGCCCCAGCTGTAATAGAGATGGCCGCTTATAGTCATCATATAAAAGTGGAACGGTAACTCGGTGTCGCCGTGCTTTTGCCAGAAAAACTGCACGGCTTCGAGGTCGCTCTCGGGCCAGTTCATCGGAATGTTTATGCCTCTGGTACCTATGCCGTAGTAGTTGTAACCCATATTCGGATGGGTTTCGTCGCGGCGGTAGTATTCGCCGTAGTGGGGATGGTAGGCTATCACCGGATAGCCTATGTCTTTAAGCTGGTTGCCCATGCAAAAGTACATGTTTTTCCCGACGGTCTGATAAAAGGCGGTGTACTGATTGGAAGGAACAAGCCCGGTGCAGGTGGCAAATTCTCCGTCGCAGGTGGAATGAGTTCCGAGCGGACAGTAGAAGTTGTTAAAGACGAAGCCCTCGTTGACCATCTTGTAGAGCGTAGGCGTATGGGTCTCGTCCACGGCGTATTTCCAGAAGGCCTCGGCCGTAATGAATATGAGGTTATAGCCCTCGAACATGCCGGTATATTCGTTCTTAAGGGTGGCCTCTCGGGCGCCGAAATAAGCGTGGGCCTTTTTGAGCGTGGAGTCGGTCTCGTTTGCTTCGAGGGCGGCAAAGTCTATGTCCATTATGTTGGGCTCGTAGACAGGCAAAGGCTCCGGCTCGGGTTCGGACGGAGCTTCGGGGTTCTGACCGCCGGGCTGCGGGGCCGGCTGCGGGTCGGACACGGGAGGCTGAACGACGGGTTCGAGTAACGAAGGCTCCGCGGGCTGTGCAGCAAGCACTTCCGGATTTTCCTCGAGGCCGAAGAAGGTCTGGGTAAGGTCCAGACGCAGAGTGGTAAGCATGCCGAACTGACGCACCGTTACGGTGGGGTCGAAGCTGCGCCTGTACATGTCGCGCACCGACATGAGGCCGCCGGAGGGAATAAAGGTGGAGGCTTCGGCTATGCCCACGGAAAGCAGCAGAGCCAGCGCAAGCAAAATAAGCCCCGGTCTCGCTCTATCGAAGAACAGGCTCTTGCGCTCTTCTTCTTTTTTGGCGCTTTGCTTCTTTTCAAAAAACAAAATCACCGCCAAGGGAAGTATCATGATTACTATTATGGGCAGGGTCTTGAAGATTCCGTAAAGCGCTTCCTTCCAGTAGCTGTTCATTACCATACCGGCCATTTTCAAGGCTTCGGCGACCATAACCGTGCGGAATATGGTGGCGTAAACGGACTGAACGAGCATCCAGATCGTCATGAATCCGAAAACTATGAGACCGGATATCCTGTTTGCCTTTTCCGTGCGCCATGCGCTGCCCGCAAGCGCGCAGAGCAGAGCTAACGGAAGGCTGAAAACTATCGTGTACAGCAGTCCGGCATTCCAGAAGCTGTCGATGGCGTAAATCCTGTATGTGAGTTCCATCCACAATATGGACAGAAAAAAAACCAGCGCTAAATTCAACGTTCTCTTATGCAACTTAAACATCTTCTTTCCTTTTGTTTATGTGCGACATAAACAATTCCACAACGCTATCTATGCCAAGATTCGACGAATCAACTTCTATCGCGTCCTCCGTCTTTACAAGGGGGCTGTGCTCGCGGTGAGTGTCCTGATAATCCCTGAGTTCTATGGCCGCCTTTATGCTCTCGAAATCCGGGTGTTCGCCTTTTTCCTCCAGCTCCTTTACGCGGCGAGCGGCGCGCACATCGGAAGACGCGGTGAGAAAGAACTTGAACTCGGCGTCCGGCAGGACCTTGCTGCATATATCGCGTCCGTCCATGACCATGCTCTTGCGCCTGGCCATGGCCTGCTGCAGAGCCACTAATTTTTCTCTTACCGCGGGAAGCGCGGAGCAGTCCGACGACATTTTCGTTACGGCGGCAAGGCGTATTATGCTGCTCACGTCGCTGCCGTCCAAAAAAACGCGCCCTCGATCGTAGCTTACGTCCGTGCCTTGAAGCAGGGCGTCCATGCCTTCCGCATCGCCGAGATCGACGCCCGCGCAAAGAATCTTTACCGCAAGCGCCCTGTACATTGCGCCGGTGTCTATGTAATCTATACCCAGCTTTGAGGCCAGAGCCTTTGCTATCGTGCTCTTGCCGGCCCCTGCCGGTCCGTCTATGGCTATTCTGATTATCCCTTGCATTTTTAAAGGCTCTTTCTCAGCTCTTTATGCTGCTTTTCGCCGCGCCGCCCAGCAGTTTTTCTATTTCGGCAACAAAGGTATTCACATCCTTAAACTTCCGGTATACCGATGCGAAGCGCACGTAGGCGACTTCGTCCAATTCGGCCAGATGCTCCATTACGAGGTCCCCTATATAGGCGCTGCTGACCTCTTTTTCCATCCGATTGTTAAGGCTGCGCTCTATTTCGTTTACAATGCCCTCCATCTGATCCACGGTCACGGGCCTCTTCTCGCAGGCTTTTACTATTCCGTTGAGCACCTTGTTGCGGTCGAAGGATTCCCTGCGTCCGTCGCTCTTAACCACCATGAAAAGGATTTCCTCCACCTTTTCGTAAGTGGTAAAACGCTTTGAACAGCCCTCGCACTCGCGGCGGCGGCGTATCGCCCTTCCGTCGTCCGTGGGCCTTGAGTCTATAACCTTGGTGTCGAGCTTGTCACAAAACGGGCACTTCATCTTCTACTCCTTTACCGTCATCTCGCCTCTTAGGTCTTTCTCCATAAGGGCCTTGATCTCGCTGTGGCTACGTTTGCTGCTGAACAGATAATAAAGCTTGCTTACCGCTGCCTCGGCCGTCATGTCGTTTCCACTGAGCGCTCCCGCGGCCTTAAGGCCGCTGCTCACCTCGTAGGCTCCGAGCATGGCTGAACCCCTGAGGCACTGTGTACACACGCAGATGACGGTTCCGTTGTCCACGGCTTTTTTGAGCATCGGCATAAGCGTGTTGTCGTACTGCGGAACGTTTCCGGCTCCAAAGCCTTCCAGCACGAGGCCTTTCAGTTCTTTAGTGATTATTCCGTCGAATATCCCGAACTGCAGACCCGGAAAAATCTTGAGTACTGCAATGGGTATGTTTTCGTCCAGCGGCGTCATGTTCAGCTTTTTGCCCGGAGGCAGTATGACGCGGCTGTTATACCTTATGTCTACACCTATATCCGCGAGCTGCGGAGAGTTGGGGGAATCGAAGGCAAGCAGGTCGTCGGCGCTGACCTTTGTACTGCGGTTGCCGCGAAGAAGCTTACCTCCGAAGCAGAGGCTCACCTCCGGCACTCTCCCCTCCGCCGCCACTATGGCGGAGGTCACTATGTTGTCCTGCGCATCGCTTCGCACACGGCCTATCGGTATCTGAGAACCCGTCAATACCACGGGCTTTGCCAGACCCTCCAGCATGAAGGAAAGCGCGGAGGCGGTATAAGCCATGGTGTCGGTGCCGTGCAGAATTACGAAGCCGTCGTACTCGTCGTAGCTTTCGCTTATGACCCTCGCGATCTTGTTCCACTCTTTGGCGCTCATGTTCGAGGAGTCCAAAAGAGGATCGAATTCGATTATATCCCAGGCCGGCATGCCGTCCTTTTGAAGGTCCGGTATGCGCTCCATAACTCCGCGAAGATAGTTTTTCCGCGGCGCATAACCCGAGGCGGTTTCGACCATTCCGACGGTGCCGCCGGTGTAAATATAAGATATTTTTTTCAAAACGCAAATCACTCCTATACACAAAAGCGCACAACGTGACAAATTATTTTACACCATATCTTGTGGTTTGTAAATGTTTCCGAGGGCAGAAGCTCGGTAGATTGTGGATTGTTGTGAAAAAGTGCACGGAAAATATCATTAAAACGTAAAATTCTTCTCCAAATATCGCCGATCAAAAAATGCGCATATAAGCATGTGCGCATAATATGTATAGCATTCGACAAAACTTTTTTGTGTGTTTAAAACACCTGAAAACGTTTCGGTTTCTGGTAAAAGTTGAATCTCTGAATTCACACGGTCATCTAAAATCATTAAGATAGAATCTGTGAATGCAGCTTTACCCTCTCAACTAAAACCAAAAGTCCCATGTAAACAATGAAATATTCGCTACACGGAAATGCTGATCAGTGATAGGAATCCATTCAGAAT
>DAONZO010000035.1:0-8550 GCA_035406945.1 Bacillota bacterium
ACCGTAAGCCTTACGGACGAGTTTGCGCCCTTCTTGAGGCCCAATCAGTTCGTGGACTATTCGGCGGCTCCCAATACTGTTGCCAAGGCCGCGGAGCTTACGGCGAATCGTGAGGGTCCCCTGGACAAGGTGGAGGCGGTATATTCTTTCGTGGTCGGCAACTTCAGCTACGACAAAGAGCTGGCTCAGACCGTAAAGAGCGGCTACCTTCCGGTGCTGGATACCGTTTTGGAAAAGCGCAAGGGCATATGCTTCGATTACGCCGCAGTAATGACGGGCATGCTGCGCAGCCAGGGCGTTCCGTGCAAGCTGGTTGTCGGCTATGCCGGAAGCACCTATCACGCCTGGATAAGCGTTTACTCCGAGAGCGAGGGATGGATAGACGGTGCCGTATTCTTCGACGGCAAGAGCTGGCAGCGCATGGATCCCACATTTGCTTCCGGCGCGAAAGGCAGCGCCGAGATTCTTAAATACATAGGCGACGGAAGCAACTACACCGCAAAATACTTCTATTGAGCTTACAGTCCGTCCGGCTCCCGAAATCCGGGGGCCGGCGTTTTTGGATTAATGGAGATTTTCATGAAAAAGAAAAACATAAGACTGTCCAACGAAGGGATAGGCACCCTCTGCCTCAGCCTGTCCATGATGCTCCATGCCGGAATAAGCCCCGCGGACGGGCTTGCCCTGATGGCCGAGGACGAGTCGGACGAAGGCCTTAAACAGCTTCTTTCGGAAATGTCCGCGGCTTCCGACATAGGCACCCCCCTGGACAAGGTTTTTGAACAGGCCGGGGTATTTCCGGGCTATGTCTGCTCGCTTCTTACGGTGGGCGAGGAATCCGGACGCACGGAGGAAGCCCTTACGGCTCTTGCCGAACACTACGAGGCTCAGGCCGCCATAAACCGAAGGCTCAGGACGGCTCTGCTCTATCCGGCCATACTGCTGCTCATAATGCTGGCGGTAATAGTCGTTCTTCTTGTGTACGTTCTTCCGATTTTCAACGAGGTCTACACGCAGCTCGGCAGTTCTCTTTCCGGACTTGCCGGAGGGCTGCTTTCTTTAGGCAGGGTCTTGGACAGGTTTATGCCGCTTCTGGGCGTGCTTCTGGGTCTTGCCGTATTGTTTGTCATTGTCTTTGCTTCTTCCGCCTCTTTCCGCTCCCGCCTTACGGCGTGGTACCGCTCGGTGAGGGGAGACAAGGGCATATTGGGCGAGCTTAATACGTCCAGGTTTGCCGGAGCTTTGTCCATGGGAATTTGCAGCGGTTTAAGTCCGGAGGCCGCGGTGCAGCTCTCCTCCACCATACTTTCCGATATTCCCGCGTTTAAGAGCCGTTGCGACGACTGCGTAGCGCGCATAGACGCCGGGGAACGCCTTTCTACCGCTCTGTACGAAAGCGGGCTTTTACCCAAGGCCGAGAGCCGTCTTTTAGAGACCGGCATACGCGCCGGAGCGGGGGATACGGCAATGCGTCAGGTGGCAAAGCGGCTTGCCGAGGCGAGCGAATACGCGGTGGAGGCCAAGGTGGGTCAGGTAGAGCCCGCGATGGTAATGGTCTGCTCCGCGCTTGTGGGGCTTATTCTGATGGCCGTAATGATGCCTCTTATGCACATAATGGCCGTACTGGGGTAGGACGCCATGAGAAAGAAGAACTTAGGACCCGCTATAAGAACGATACTTGTGCCGATGGCTGTTTTAGCCGTGCTGCTGTTCTTTTTCGCGGCTCTTGCCAACCTTCAGGAGGGCAGAAGCTCCGAGGGGCGTGAACAGCTCGAGACCTCCATACGGCGCGCCTGCGCGGCCTGCTACGCCATAGAGGGTTTTTATCCCCCGTCCTTGGACTACATACGCGAGAATTTCGGCGTGCTGATGGATACGGATAGATACGGAGTTTTTTACGAAATATTTGCGGAAAACATAATGCCGCAGATAAGCGTTACGGAGCTGCCTAAATGAAGAAGAACAGCCCTTCAAAACGCAATATAGGCGGTCTTGCGACCTTGCTGACCTTCGGGGCATTCGCGGTCTGCATACTCTCGGTGCTGCTTGTGGGCGCGAGAGCCTACAAGAGCCTTACCGTAAGAGACAGGCAGAGCTTTGCCGCAAGAACCGCGTCTCAGTACATAATAACCAAGCTGCGCCAGAGTCCTTCTCCGGATGTCGGCCTGACTTCCTTCGGAGACGGCGACTGCCTCGTCTTCAAAGAAGATATAGAGGGCAGAGTTTATCTTACGCGCGTCTACTGCTCCGACGGCTGGCTCTGCGAACTTTTTGCCGAAGAGGGCGGAGACTTTCTCCCCTCCGACGGGGAAAAGGTGATAGAGGCGAGTTCTTTGGACATGGAGCTTAAAGGCGGTCTGCTCCGCATCAGCCTGATCGACGGCGAAGGCCGTGAGCTGAGTTTTTGCGTAAACATCAGAGGAGAAAAGGGGGGCGGGGCATGAGAAGCCGGTCTCCGCTCGCTCTTATCGAGCTGCTGATAATGATAATGATATTTGCTCTCGCCGCCGCCCTCTGCCTTCGGGCCTTTGTGTGGGCGGATCTTAAGTCCGCAAGCAACGCGGACGCGGACATGGCCGCTTTGCACGCTCAAAGCGCGGCGGAACTGCTCAAAGGCAGCGAGGGAGACTATTCCTTCGCGGCCATGGAGCTGGGCGGGGTTTTGTCGGCTGCGCAGCATGGGGACAAACTTGCGCCCGCTGCGGAGCAGGAGAGCTTGTTGGTTCGCTACGGCAGCGACTGGAAATCCTCGCCCGAAGCCGACGCTTTTACACTGAGCGCCGTTCCGCTCGAAACTTCGGTTCCGGGCCTTGAAAGCGCCCTTATAGCCGTAAATGACGCTTCCGGCGCGGAGCTCATATCTTTTACGGTAAGCTGGCAGAAGGAGGACTGATATGAACGGAAAAGAACGTCCTTTTTCGCCGCCGGCAATAGGCGGAAGCTCCCTTCTTGTGATATTCGCGGTGCTCTGCCTTACGGTATTCGCTCTGCTTTCTCTCTCCACGGTAAAGGCCGGGACCCGGCTTTCGGAAAAGAGAAGCGAGGCGGTAAGGGCCTACTACGAGGCCGACAGCAGGGCGGAGGAAATCCTTGCCCGCCTGCGCTTGGGCGAGCTCCCCGAGGGCGTGGAGCTTAAGGGAGACATATATGCTTATGAATGCTCCGTTTCGGATGCCGCATCTCTTGCCGTAGAGTTGAGGCTGAACGGAGAGGATTGGGAAGTGCTGCGCTGGCAGCTCATTCCCGCTTCCGAATGGGAGGCCGACGACAGTCTTCCTGTTTGGATAGGAGATTAACAGGACAGTAAACGTATAATAAACGGAGGGAAACATGGCACAACTCTTAGAGTATTTGGAGGCGGCGGTCAAAAACGGTGCGTCGGACCTGTTTATAGTGGCCGGAGGACCCGTCGGCATAAAGTTAGGCGGTAAAATAGAAGCGGCCGACGATATTCGGCTCATGCCGGATATAACGGAGGCTCTTATACGGGAGACCTACGCCTTGGCCAACAGGTCTATGGACAGGCTTTTTGATTCCGGCGACGACGACTTTTCCTTTGCCGTCGGCGGTCTTGCCCGCTTCAGGGTAAACGCCTACCAGCAGAGGGGCTCGCTTGCGGCGGTCATTCGTGTCGTTTCTTTCAGCATTCCGGATTACAAAAGCCTGGGCATACCGGAGAATATAATGAAGCTCTCCGAGCTTACCTACGGCATGGTGCTCATAACCGGTACCGCCGGAAGCGGAAAGTCCACGACGCAGGCCTGCATAGTAGACAGGGTGAACCACACCAGAAACTGCCATATAATAACCCTGGAAGACCCCATAGAGTTTCTCCACCGCGACGACGAGAGCATAGTTTCGCAGCGCGAGATAGCCATAGACACGCAGGACTTTTTGAGCGCCTTGCGCTCCTGCCTGCGTCAGGCCCCGGACGTCATACAGCTTGGCGAGCTTCGTGATGCCGAAACCATACGCACCGCCATGACGGCCGCGGAGACGGGTCACCTGCTCATAGCGACTCTGCACACCAAGGGCGCGGTCAACACGGTCGACAGGATAATAGACACCTTCCCATCCGATCAGCAGGCGCAGATAAGGCTGCAGCTCAGCTCCGTGCTGCGGACCGTGGTCTGCCAGCAGCTTCTGCCCAGGGAGGGCGGCGGCCTTGTTCCGGCCTTCGAGATAATGAATACGACCAACGCCGTGCGCAGCATGATACGCGACAACAAGACCCACCAGATCAACAACGTCATCGCTTCCGGCAGCGCGGACGGCATGATGTCCATGGACCAGTCCATACTCGCCCTGTACAAGGACGGCGTGATATCCAAAGAAACCGCCCTGGCCTACTGCGACAATCCCGAGCAGATGAAGCGGCTGATATAAAATACCGAGAGTAAAACACGAGCTGCCTTGCGAGGCCTGCCTCGTGTTTTTTTGTGTATTTTTGTATTCTCTTTTGCATATTGTATTAAATATACAATGTATAGCGTATGTTGCAGGTTGCATTTTTCTATTGACAATTCCCGAATACCTGTCTTATAATACAGAATAACAATAGTCGTGGTTCTATTTTATAAATTTAAAAAATCAAAAAACAAAAACGGAGGTAAACAATGGTTAAAAAAGTATCAATTCTATTGGTGTTTTGTTTGCTGCTGAGTTTGCTTGCGGCATGCGGCCAAACAAACGTTCAGCCTGATGCGGGGAAAAAAGACTCGGTTATAATCGGACTTGAAGAAAATGCTCAATCACTAGATCCTCAATATTGCGGCGATGCCTTCGGATTTTCGGTAATGATGAATATCTTCGACCCCCTATTTAGAGCCGACAAGAACGGCGACGTATATCCCGTATTGGTAAAAGACTGGAATAAGTCCGACGACGGCAAAGTTTACACATTTAACTTAAAGGAAGGAATCAAGTATCACAATGGTGATGAGCTGAAGGCCGAAGATGTAAAATACACATTTGAGAGGGCTATCGAATCACCTTATGCCACGGACTTGTTTTCTTGCATCGACAGCATCAAGGTGCTGAGTGATTACTCGGTAGAGGTAACATTAAAGTATCCGTACGATGCCTTTATGTCAATTTTGTATCAGCCCGCCGCCTGCATAGTAAGTCGGAAAATCGTTGAAGCTTCCGAAAGCTTCGATAAGAACCCGATCGGCACGGGCCCGTATAAGCTGGTTGAGTGGAAGGGCGCGGAGAGTATTATACTTACCGCATTTGAGGATTATCATTTAGGGGAAGCCTCAATAAAAGATGTTGAGTTCAGAATCATTATGGATAAGAGTACCGGAATGATCGCGCTGGAAAAAGGCGAAATTGACGCATATGTTAATATCGCGTCTACCGACAGACAGGCTCTCATCGACAATGACGCCTTTGCGTTCTACGAAGTCCCGTCATATTTCTGCTATTATTTAGAGCTTAATAACCTGGTAGAGCCGTTTAATGATCTTCGTGTCAGGCAGGCAATCGCCTATTCTATCGACAAAGGAGCAATCATAGACAGTGCGCAAAACGGTATCGCCGAGGAGGCCCATCATCAGGTTCCCCCGGGAATATTCGGAGGCACCGACCAGGTAAAATCATATCCGCGCGATTTGGAGAAGGCCAAAGCTTTGTTGACCGAAGCCGGCTATCCCGACGGTTTTGACATTACGCTGACAGGCCTCGAAGCGTATACGAAAACCCTTCAGGTTTTGCAGTCCAACCTTACGGAACTCGGATTAAACGTTGAGATTCAGGTACTCGAGTTCGGAACATTTCTAGACGAAATATTCGGACCCGAGTGTTCGGCCTTTGTAGTGGAATATGGAGTATTCTACCCGGATGCCGACGCCATTCTCTACAGAGGATACCATAGCGACTTCTTCGGCCCCTTAGGAAACTTCCCGAGGTATTCTAATAGTGAAATGGATGCATTATTGGAAAAAGCGAGGGTTTCCAGCGACAAGGCCGAAAGAGAGGCCTTGTACGTAGAAATACTGACGAAGCTGAACGAAGATGTTCCGAATGTACCTCTATATATGTCTACGACTAACATCGGATGTCGCAAAGAGCTGAAAGGAGTCTATGCTCAACCTCAGATGATAGTTTATGTCTATGAATATAGCTGGGAATAATACTCCGTTAAAAAATAATAATTAAATCCCATAAGCATGGGGATAAAGCGTTTTATTCCCATGCTTTACTTTACAACAAGCAGCAATTCAAGAAAGGAGAATAATTCAACTATTTCACTTTGAATGTTGAATTAGTGAATCTATGCATAGATATATTATTAAAAGACTGTTTATGCTGATTCCCGTTATTCTTGGCATATCGTTAATAATATTTTCGATTGTCTCGTTGTCACCCGGGAATCCGGGCAGACTGTCTTTGGGTGTCAATGCGTCCGAAGAAGCCGTTGAGCAGTTGAACAGGAAATTGGGATACTATGATCCGTTCATAGTAAAATACAAGAACTACCTCGTTAACGCAATTCAAGGGGACTTCGGCCAGTCATACAGGACGGGGGAATCCGTTTTCAGCATGATTGCCGTGAGGTTGCCTACCACTATGAAATTAGCGATGTTTGCAATAACGATTGCCGCAGTTTTCGGCATCCCGATCGGAATTCTTTCCGCTGTCAAGCAGTATTCCTTTATAGATGCCGCAAGTATGGTCGCGGCTTTACTATTGGCATCGATACCCGGGTTTTGGCTCGGGTTGATTTTAATTCTGACATTTTCCCTGAAGCTTGGAATTTTTCCGGTTACCGGAAGCGATACGCCCTTACATTACGTACTGCCTTCAATAACCATCGCGGCGCCGTCTCTTGCCGTGATAATAAGGGTGACAAGGTCAACCATGCTGGAAGTCATAAGGCAGGATTATGTAAGGACCGCAAGGTCGAAAGGCTCCGGCGAACTCAAAATAATATTGAAACACTGTCTTAGAAACGCCATGATTCCGGTCGTTACAATAATAGGAATGGACTTCGGATATTTGCTTGGAGGCACAATCATCGCGGAGACATTATTCGGAATGCCCGGAGTTGGGGAATTGATGGTAAAGGCTATAAGGATGAAGGATTTGCCGGTAATAATGGCATCGGTGATATTGCTGGCGGCAATATTCTGTATTCTGAATCTGGTGATAGACATTATATATTCCTTTATAGACCCTCGAATTAAGGCATCATATAAAACATAGAAGGGGGTGGGATAAATGGATAACAATAAAGAATCGAGAACATTATGGCAAGGGGTATGGAAGAGATTAAGAAAAAACAAGCTTGCTGTAATAGGTATGGTTATTTTCATGGTGATGCTTTTAGTAGCCGTTTTTGCGGATGTTATTGTTGACTATGAACAGGATGTTATTCGTCAGGACAGCAAGATCAGACTTCAAGAACCCAGCAGCGAGCATTGGTTCGGTACGGATAATTATGGCAGGGATATTTTTGCGAGGATAATATACGGCGGCAGAATATCGATATTCATCGGGCTGACGACAATAGCCGTATCGCTCATCGGAGGAGGCCTGGTAGGAGCGATAGCCGGCTATTACGGGGGAAGATTGGATAATTTATTGATGAGAATAACGGATATGTTTTTGGCCATCCCGCCCATATTGCTCGCAATTGCCGTTATTGCCGCGGTAGGATCCGGCATAATGAATTTAATAATCGCGCTATGCGTTTCCGGAATGCCCGGATACGCCAGATTGTTCAGAGCCACGGTTCTTACGCTTAGAAGCGAAGAATACATAGAGGCTTCCAAAGCGGTCGGAGCAAAAGACAGATGGATAATTTCCAGGCACATAGTTCCGAATGCCATAGGGCCGATTATTGTGCAGGCCACCCTGGGAATCGCGAATACTATAATTGCAGCCGCAAGCTTAAGCTTTGTAGGACTGGGTATACAGCCTCCCGATCCCGAGTGGGGCGCCATGTTGTCGGAAGGGAAGGAGTTTATGCGCTATTCTCCGCATACGGTAATTTTCCCAGGCATAGCAATCATTATGACTGTTTTAGCCTTAAACTTATTGGGGGACGGGTTAAGAGACGCTCTTGACCCGAGATTAAAAAATTAGGATTAATTGTACGTATCGCTGAACTCAAATATAAAAAGTGACAAAGGCGGAATAGCAGATGCAGAACAAGATTTTAGAAATTAAAGATTTGAGTGTAATGTACGAGACCGATGAAGACAGGGTGTATGCCGTCAACGGTGTTGATTTGACGGTAAACAAGGGAGAAACATTGGGAATCGTCGGGGAAACCGGAGCCGGAAAGACCACAACGGCTTTAAGCATATTGAGATTGCTGCCTAAAAATTCGGGGAAAATCAACAGCGGCGAGATCATATTCGACGATGTTGATTTATTACAACTCACGGAAGCGGAGATGAGAAGCATAAGAGGGCGTAAAATCAGCATAATTTTCCAGGACCCCATGACAAGTCTTAATCCGGTGCTGACGGTAGGAGAGCAGATAGCGGAAGTATTGGAGTTGCACAATACGGATAACAAAAGCAAAGATGAAATTCAAAAGAG
>DAONZO010000036.1:0-8276 GCA_035406945.1 Bacillota bacterium
GCTCGGCTTGGTAAATAAATTGTGAATCGCTTCTTTCAAGAACGGGAGTATCATTTGTACATCGCCTCCCTCTTCGCTTTTAATATCTGAGTCGCCTGATAAAGGCCGTCTATGACGGTCTGCGGTCTGACGGCGCAACCTGCTATGGATACGTCTACATGGACAAAGTCCTCCAAAGGAGCCTCCACGGAGTAGCTTCCCTTAAAGACATTGCCGCTTCTGGGGCAGGAACCCAGCGACACTACCACTCTGGGTTCCGGAACCTGATCCAAAATACGGATAAGTCTTTCTTTCGACTGGCTGGTGACCGGGCCGGACACGACTACGATGTCGGCGTGCCTGGGAGAGCCCGCAAGCTTAAAGCCGAAGCGCTCCACATCGAAACGCGGAGTAAGGCAGGCTACAAGCTCTATGTCGCAGCCGTTGCAGGAGCCGGTGTTGACATGGAAAAGCCAGGGAGACTTGGCCATGGAGTTGATTATCATTTTCTTAAACATCGGTCTTCCTCCTTACAGCCCTATCCATACCAGCACAAGGGACGAAGCGGCCAGCGCGGCCACTATGGTCCAGTAAAACTTAAACAGATGCTCTATCTTGAGTCTTGCGCTTATCGCATTGAGGGTGCTCATGCAGATTACGGTCAGCACTATGGCGATCGCGACAAGTATGACGGCGTTGAGCCATACCATGCCGGTGTCGATGCCGCCCAGAAAAAGCGCGGTAAACAGCGAGGTCATTATGAACATCTTGACCGCCGTGTTGAGCTTAAAAAAAGCCAACGGCGTTCCGCTGTATTCTACCAGGGGACCTTCGCATATTTCGGTCTCAGCCTCGGCAACGTCAAAGGGCTTGGTGCCGACTTCGGCGGGTATAACCAGCAGCATGGCCACGGCCGCAGGCAGAAGGCTGATGTGGAAGAGTCCGCTTCCGTTTGCGACCTGCCACTCCTGAATGGCGGGAAGGCTGAAGCAAAGACTGCTTCCGCCGACCTTCCTGGCGATGGTCAGAAACACAATGACGAGCGGCAGCTCGTAGGCCATCATGGTGACCATCTCGCGGGAGATGCCGATTCCCGCGTAGGGAGAACCCGACGCGGATCCGCCGACTATGAGGCATATGGCCGGAATCGTCAGCAGGTAGAGTATAACTATCAGATCGGCGCTGCCGGAGAAAACTTCGTAGCCGAACACCGGAATGAACAAGGCGAGTATCATGAGACCTATGAAGCCTATGACGGGCGCCAAGAGGAAAATCCACTTGTTCGCCGCGTGCGGCACTATGGTTTCTTTGCCGAGCAGCTTAAAGAAGTCGTAAGTGGGCTGGAGTATCGGGGGTCCGACACGATGCTGCATGCGAGCTACCACCTTGCGGTCTATACCGGCGAGCAAGAGACCTATCACAACCTGGAACAAAACTCCGGGGAAGATGAGAATATTGAACAGTTTCGTTAAAACATCCGTAATCTGAATCTCCATATACTCACCTCCCTACTTCATAAATACCAGGAGGTAGACGCTTACTATCGCCAGAGCCACAACGACCCACAGCGAGTAATCGTTTACTATTCCGGAGTGCAGTTTATCCATAAATCCGAAGTATGCCTTCCATTCTTTCTTAAAGCCCCAGAACAGGTCGGAACCTCCGACATGAGAGAAGGGGCTGGCTTCGCCGCCAAAGAAGGTGGCGTACTTACCGTCCATGGGCTCGCTTGCTTCGAGCACGGGACCGCGCGTTCTCTTCCCCGTAAGTATCACGAAAAATACAGCCAGGAAAATTATACAGAATAACACGAGCCATGTAATCGGATTCCAGAAGCTGAAGGTGATTGGTGCGAGCTCGATGTTTTCGACTCCCTTGGCTGCCGCGTAGCCCGCGCCCATCATCTTGTCGATGTAAGAGCCGAGATTGATCACGGCATCCGTGGCCGGCCGCAGCATGTACTTGTAGAGCCGGTCGTAGAATATGCCGCTTGCTATGCAGAGCGCGGACATTATCCACATCGGCAGCCTCATGCTGAAGGGAACCTCCCTGGCAGCCTGATGCTGAACGGGAAGCTGACCGAAGAATACGGCCTGCGTGACCTTAATAAAGGAAGCAAGCGTCATTACGGAAACCAGTACCGCAACTATGGTTATGATCGCGTAGAAGAGATGCCCGCCCTCGACAGCCTTTTCAAAGCTGGCCTGATAGATCATCCACTTGGAAGCAAAGCCGTTGAAGGGAGGCAGTCCGCTTATGGAGAACGCGCCCACCAGGAAGCAGGCGGTTGTCTTGGGCATCTTCCCGGAAAGTCCGCCGAGGCTGTCCAGATCGTTTGTGCCCGTCGCGTAAAGAACTGCGCCGGCGCACAGGAACAGAAGCCCCTTAAACAGAGTGTGGTTGAGGGCGTGGAAAAGCCCCGCGTTTACACCTAAAGCGGTTCCCAGGCCTATGGCCGTCACCACGTAACCTATCTGAGAAATCGAATGGAAGGCGAGCAGACGCTTAAAGTCGTGCTGAGCGAGAGCCATGGTGACTCCCAGGAACATCGTGACCGCTCCGAACAGGGTAACTAAAACCTGGATGGCGCCTCTGTCCATGATTCCGAAGAGCATCCAAAGCAGTCTTATAATAGCGTAGACGCCGGCCTTGTTGACCATTCCGGAGAATACCATGGACATCGACGTAGGAGCCACGGTATAGGAGTCGGCGGCGGGCATGTGGAAGGGAACGATGTAAGCCTTAACGCCGTATCCGACGAACATGAGGGCCAGAGCCATAAGGCTCGTGGGTCTGATATCCGTAAAGAGCATCGAGGAAAGCTGCGCCATGTTCAGAGTGTGGCACTGGGCGTAGAGAAGCGCGATTCCGAGCAGTATCATCGAAGATCCCACGGAACCGACCACCAGATACTTAAAGCCCGCCTCGAGTGCGCCGAAACTCTGATTTCTGAAGCAGGTAAGTCCCACGGCCGTAAAGGTCATTATCTCGATCATTATGAACATATTGAATATGTCGCCGGTAAGAACAAGACCTAAAACCGAGCCGGACAGCATCAGGAAAAGAGTGTAGTAGTTGTAAATTTCGTCGTCCCTGTCCGTATAACGCAGCGAATACACGCTCGCGAGCAGTACCGTAACTGCCACTATTACGGCGAAGAAGAGGCCCAGGGCATCGACTTCGTAGCCTATGCCTATGGCCCAGCCCTCAACGGGAGACCAGTCGCCCATCCAGTAGCTGATGACCTCTCCGCCCAAGGCGACAGGCTTGACTATCAGAGCCGTAAGGACGGTGACAAATATTGATATTATCAGACCGACGGCCTTGCAAAAACCCGCGTGCCTTTTGCCGAATATGGCGCAGGCAAAGGCCCCTAAGAATAAGGACATTACGGCGATAACGGGAAAGTGTACGTAGCTTAGGCTCATCATTATCCGCGCAGCCTCCTTATTTCGTCGGTATTTGTGGTGTGATACTGCTGATAGAGCTTTACCACAAGAGAAAGGGCCATGGCGTTTACACAGGCGCCGATGACTATGGAGGTGAGCGTAAGAGCCTGGGGCACGGGGTCGACGAAGAAGGCCTGACCGCCCACAAGCTTCAGATTGCTTACGATATCGCTTATATTGAATATGGGAGCGGTACCGCCTCTGTTGTAGCCGACGCTCACTATAAAGAGATTTATGCCGTAATCCGCGATACCCAGGCCGATAACGATCTTTATGAGGTTTTTCTGGGTCGAAACCGTATAGAGTCCGAGGGTCACAAGTATGGCGGCCGCAACGTAGTTAACTGTCATCATATTATTCTGTCTCCTCTTCTTCGTCTTTGCCTGCCAGAAGGCCGAGCATCATCAGGAGCAGGAAGCCCACGCCCGTGAGTACCTTGTAACCGACAGCGTAAGTCATAAAGGTGATGGTGCCGCCGGCGAGCATTTCTCCCATGCTTCCGAACTTTAGCGTGTTAAAGCAGAAGCTGGCACCCATAAAGAGGGCTATGCCGGCCAAGACCACATATACTACCGCCGCTATGCCTTCGTTAACGCGAAGACATTCGCTGCTTATTGCCTGTTTTGCGATTTTGGTGCCGTAGCCCAGATAGAGAAGCAAGACCGCGGAAGCTGTTATGACGCCTCCCTGGAAGCCTCCTCCCGGAGAAACCGAGCCGAAGAGTATAACGGCAAAGCCGAAGACTATCGCAAAGGGAAGAATGGCGTCGGCTCCGCACTTGATTACTATATTCTTTACGTTTATTCCTTCTTTCATCTTCTTCATTTCTTTGCGCCCCCCTTCTCCTCCGCCTCGGCCTTGTTCTTTTTGGCGGATCTGAGTATGCAGTGGGCACTTGCTATGGCGGCAAGCAAAATGAAGGATTCACCTATCGTATCATAGCCTCTGTAATCGAAAACTACGGAGGCCACGGCGTTTACGGTCTCGGCCTTGGACGGCTCGGTGTTGACTATTATGGCGGCGACGCCGTCGGCATTGCTGTTGTCGTAGTCTTCGCGATTCTCGTAGAGCTCGACGACATCCGTTCCTCGGCCGTCGTAGCTTATAGCCGAGTTCTCGGGCCGGGCGGTCCAATGCATGCAATAGACCGCGACGACGAAAATAATCAGAATGGATGCGAGCGTTATAACTTTTCTCGTCATTTCTCCTCATCCTCCTTCTTCGTGGTCTTTCTGACAGCTATAACGAATATTGCGGTCGAAAGGACTGCGCCTACGGCCGCCTCGGATATGGCAACGTCGGGAGCTTCGAGAAGAATAAACTCGAGAGCGGTAAATGCGCCGGTCATACCGAGGGCAATTACAGCCGACATGGGCTTCTCGAAGCATACCGCAAGGAAAGCGGATGCGACTATGCCTATAACCACTAAAGTATTAAGGGAAAACAGTACATCCATTATTCCATATCCTCCCCGTACTTGTCGCAGACCATCTTGGCGGTCTCCACTCCATGGTGATATCCGGCCCTTGCTATGGCATGGCCCGAAATGGGATTCGTTACGATGTAGAAAACGCCCAGGGCCGCAAGCTTAATTGCAAAGCCGCTATTGTTCAAGAAGAAGACGGAGTAAAGAATTCCACCTATAATTACGCCCAAGACGCCGAAAGTGGCGATATTTGTGCTCGACTGCATTCTGCAGAAGGCATCCGGCATGCGCAGCATTCCGACAACGCCCGCAAAGGCGAAGAACACGCTGAAAGCCATGAGTGCATAAATTACATAAATCATTATTCGTTCATGCCTCCTCCCAGATACTTCGCCACCATGACGCTTCCGATAAAGCCGAGTATGGCCGTTACCAGAGCTATGTCGAGGTAGACGCTTCGCCCTGTATAAAGAGCGTAGATGATGAGCGCCATGTCGGTAAGTATGTCGACCGAGTCGGCGGCAACCGCCCTGTCGACTACGCTCGGTCCCTTTATTACTCTGAATAACAGGGTAAGTGCGAGGGCTGCGAAGCAAATAGCGAACCAAAGCAGTTTCGTCATTATTTCCATATCCTCCCTACCCACTTTTCCAGCGTGCCTTTAATGGCGTCGCCCGCTTCGACAGGGTCTTCCGAAGGGACGTCTACGCAGTGAATATAATAATAGTCCTGACCGTCTTGTTCGACCGTATCCATGGTTATGGTGCCGGGGGTCAGGGTAATGGAATTTGCCAGCATGGATTTCCCGTACTCGCTCTTGAGCTTTACGGGAACCTTGACAATTCCGGGATTGAGGGGCAGCTTGGGGTTTAAGGCCCTGAATGCCACATCCACGTTCGCCTTGAAGAGTTCAATCATGAAAATCACCAGGCAGTAGAATGCCAGAATGATGAGTTTTACAGGATTGAAGAGATAGAAAGGCGATTCGTGAATGAAAAATTTCGCCGAAAACAGCGCCGCTCCCAAGGCGACAAAGGCACCGGCTATGAGAATCTGATTTGTTTCACCGGAAGTCGCACTACCGCTTATCCAAGACGCCAGTTGTCCTGAAATCAGCAGCCAAAATAAGTAGCAGACTATGGCTGTTGACAGGAACATCGGAAAACTTGTCTTCTTCAAAAGGATTACCTCCTTAACTATAATAATCTGTTATTGCCGTCTATTCGACCTTAAGACTGTCCACAAAATACTCGATTCCCGAAGTCAGTTTGAAATTTCGACTTCCGCAGTCCGGGCATTCTTTCGCATTGCGGGGAACTTCGTTTTCCCTGCCGCAGTCGCGGCAGGAAATCTTAAGCGGTATTTCCTCCACCGCAAGCTCCACGCCTTCGGCGATAGTTCCCCTGGCGACAAGCGCAAGGCAATCTCTTACGGCCTCCGGAAAAACTCCGGAAAGAGCGCCTATCTTCATGCGTATCTCCAGTATGCGTTTCGCGCCCGCGTTTTCCGCGGCCGGAACGACAAGTTTCAAAATGCCCTCCGCAATCGCAAGTTCGTGCATAGCCTACCTGTCCATGCAGGAGAAACAGGGGTCGATGCTGGCGATTATGAGTCCGGCATCGGCTACGGAGTTGCCTACAAGCATGGTCGGGACGGTGGGCGCGTTCTTAAAGGTCGGGACGTGTATGCTGACTCTCTCGTTGCACTCCCCTCCGTTGGAAACCACCTTGTAGCAGAGCTGCCCGCGCGGAGCCTCGTGTCTGAACATGTACTCGCCTTCGGGAATCCTGGGGATTCCCACGCCGAGATTTATCCTCCCCTTGGGAAGCATGTCCAGAGCCTGGCGTATGATCTTTATTGATTCAAAGTTTTCGAGAACTCTTACGACCACTCTCGAAAAGACGTCGCAGCTCGGATAGACGGCTTTCTCAAAGTCGAAGTCGTCGTAGCAGCCGTAAGGAGCGTCCTTGCGCACGTCCATGGGAATGTTGGAGGCTCTGGCATGGGGGCCTACGGCACCTATCCTCGCGGCATCCTCCGTCGTAAGAATGCCTACGCCCTGAGTTCTGAGAGCGACGCTTTTGTCGCTGAGCAGGATTTCGGCGAGGCGGTTCATGGATTTTTCGATCTTCTCGAGCATCTCCAATATATGCACGCGCCCGGTATCGTCTATGTCCCTTCTGGCACCGCCTACGGTCACCATTCCGTAGTTGACGCGGTTTCCGGAGAGTTCCTCCAGAATGTCCATAATGGCCTCGCGGTCGTCCCAGCTGTGCATGAACAAAGAGTCGTGGCCTATTATGTGAAGAGCGATGCCCAGCCACAGATAGTGGGAGTGAAGCCTCTCCAGCTCCGCCGTTATGACCCTTATGTACTCTCCCCTCTTGGGGACCTCCATTCCGGCGATATGTTCGAGTGTCATCGCATAAGTCCACGCATGGGAGTGAGAGCATATGCCGCAGACTCTTTCGACCATTACCAGGGTCTGAATATAGTTTTTCTGAGTCGAGAGCTTTTCTATCCCCCTGTGATTGTAGCCGATGAACACCTCGGCTTTTTTAATTTCCTCGCCCTCCGTATAGAGCCTGGCGTGGACGGGTTCTTCCAGAGAAGGATGATAGGGCCCTATAGGTACTATATAGCTCATTATTCATCCTCCTTTCCCTGAACCTTGGATATGAGTTCCTTCATTGGAGTTACTAATATCTGACCCTGTCCTGCTATCATGTTGTCCGGCATGAAAAGACGCTTGGATGTATCCAGGCCTTCGAAGGTTATGGGCATAAGCTCCATTATCTCTCTTTCGGGCCACTGAGCGCCAAGGTCGTAAATGCTCTCGATGGAAGGCAGAGTATTCTCACCGCATACGGTGTAGGATTCAATGCCCGTGCCCACCTCGTACTCGTACGAAACGTTCCCTTTGCCGTCCTTGTCGATGAAGGCGTGTATCATCGAAAGAAAAACACCGGCTTTTTTCATCCTTTCCGCGATAGGTACGACTTCATCCTTGGTAATGAATATTTTCCTGTATTCTTGCATTAAAAGCCTCTCTGTCTATGGAAAAATAAATGAATCTAAAATACTATTTCGATAGTATAACACCAAGTACGTTGAAAGAACAAGGCAAATCGCGATTTTTTTATATATTCCGTGTCAAAGATATGTCAAAAATAGCAGTATATTATATCCCCCCATGAGGGTAAGAATTCGCATCAGCATATTCGCGGAAGCTGGACCCCGCTAAGCTTGCTCAGCACCCTTAAACCTCCAAAAGCGGTTCTAAGAATGAGACGCCCCGGGTGGGCCGAGCCGACCTCCCCTATCCGCGCGGCCTCGGCGCCTAAATCGAAAGCCTTCATTATCTCGAGCGCTTTTTCCGCCGCCCCGCTTGACACGACGGCAATCAACCTGCCCTCGCAGGC
>DAONZO010000037.1:0-8255 GCA_035406945.1 Bacillota bacterium
TTTAGGCGAGCCGGAGGCTCCGTCTATAAAGGTGCTGGCCCCCGCCGTTCTGCTTGCGGAAGGCATAGATACGGAATACGACTACCTCGAAAGGTTCGGTGTGGAGCATCCGGAGACGGTGCTGGAATGCGGCACCTGCAGCGACGATTATTCCAAAAGCAATTACGGAACCTTTACCCTGCTTACGGAGCTTCCTTACTTTTTCGACCCGCGCATATCGGACCACAGCCCTTCGGACAGGATAAGGGGCGATGTCATGCTCGAGAGCATAGCCTGGACCAAGGAGACCAACGCCGAAATAAGGGCCGTACTCGACAAGAGCTCCGAATACATGGCCAAAGACAATCTCTTTCTGCTTTCAATGCGCGACAACATAAAGGAAGACGGCATGGAAGCCGCCATAAATATGGCGGAAAACGAGCCCGAATACAGGCTTCCCGCCACCAAGGCTCAGGAATTCGACATGACCTGGTGCCTTAAGTTTTACCGCCTGCTCGCCTACGGAATGCTCATAAGGGCTCACGAAGAAGAGCTGGCCGCAGAGCCCGAAGAGGAAGCCCGCGCGGTGCTCGAGGCCGGCATGGCCAAAGCTGTGGAACTCCACAGCGAGCTTGCGGAATACCTTGAGCGCAATCTGAATTACAGCGTAATACCCATACGGAAGCTGGTCAACATTCAGTTGGAATGCGGCATAAAAGCGGCCACTTACATTCGTGAACGGGCAAGAAGCCTTAAATAACCTGAAAATGTATGAAATCGCCGTGAAATACGGCGATTTTTGTTGCCTTTTGGCATACATGAGGATAAAATAATACGTCTGGATATTTTTGATATTACCCACGGAGGGATTCTGATATGGCGCGAGCCGATAGCGAGAAGATTACAAGAAGACGCAAAAGAAAAATGCCCGCGGACGATTGTCTGATTGTTGGAGACCGCGCGCGCAAAGGAGCTTCCGAACTTTCCGAGATGCTCCCAATATTGATTTTTGCCGCAGTAGTTATAATGATAGTGAGGGTAAAGAACTTCAAAAGGCCCATGACGCAGTTCTACTGGGATCCGCGCTACGACGAGAGCTGGATGAACGACTTCTTCGCCTACAACAAGATGGTGCTGATACTGATATGCGCAGCCATAGCCGCCCTCATACTGCTCTATAAGTACTTTTCCAAGACCCTTGTCATCAAGCGCAGTCCTATGTACGCGCCCATGGCGGTATATTCCCTGTTCATAGTACTCTCCTTTATTTTTACCCGCTATAAGGAATTTTCGCTGCTCGGCTGGAACGACCGCTTCGAAGGTACGCTCCCCCTGCTCGCCTATATGCTGATGTTGTTTTTTACCATCAATACCGTAAACGGCGAAAAAAACGTAAGGCAGCTTATGTGGAGCGTGGGAATAAGCAGTGTGCTTCTTAACGTACTCGGCTTTGCCCAGGGCATGGGAAAGGATTTTTTCGCGACCCGCATAGGCCAGAAGCTCATCACCGCAAACTACGAGCTGGACGGCGGCCTTAAGCTCTACGACGCCATAGACGCGGCTGCGGATCGCGGCGAGACCTATTTCAACATCGGCTTCGAAAGAACCGCTTACCAGACCGTCTACAATCCCAACTACGTGTCGTTTTATCTGTCCCTTCTCATTCCGATATTTACAATGCTGCTGCTGCGCTCCATGCAGAAGGAAAGCGGCGAGCACTTTCTTAAAAAGTTAGCCTTTATGGGGCTCTTGGGTCTGCAGGTCTATAACGTAATGGCCTCGCGCTCGGTGGGCGGCTATATAGGCCTTTCCTTTACCCTTGTTCTGAGCGTAATAATTTTGCACAAGAGGCTTATCACCTGGTTTAAGCCCATGTTGCTGATACTGCTCATCATGGGCATAAGCCTGGGGCTTACCTACAAGGTGTGGACAAACGAAATCATTCACTCCTGGAAGGGCCTGTTTGTAAAGACCGTCACCACGAGAGAAGTCAGCATGGAGATGGACGAGCTTGCGGCTTCGGCCGCTCCGGCAAGCGTGCGCCCCTATTTCGATTATCTTTACACCACCGACAGTTCAATAGACATGTCTATTTTCGGAAACCCGCTCTCGGTTGTCGTCACCTACAACGAAAACGGAAGCATAAAGGGAATAGCCCTTGTGGACGGACAGCAGAATCCTCTTCCCATAGTGCCCATGGAGAGGGAGGCAGGGACCTTCTACATAAAGGATAATCGCTTCTACGAGTACATCAAGGTGAACCTGTCCACGGACCAGAGCGGAATGCACGGCATAACCCTCAGATTCAGCGGGGGGGAAATGCTCTTTGTTTTAGTGAACGACAGCATATACTATCACAATCCCTACGGAAAATTCTGCAACATCGCAAGGGTCGAAAGCTGGGGCTTTAAGGAAAATCTACAGCTCGGCTCCGGAAGAGGCTACATATGGGCGCGCAGCCTGCCCATGCTCAAAGACAACATCTTAGTAGGATGCGGCGCGGACTGCTACTGTGCACATTTTCCGCAGTACGACTACACCGGAAAATTCAACGCAATGTTTCGCCTATCAATCATAGTCGACAAGCCTCACAGCATGTATCTGGGAGCCGCCATAAATACCGGCATGATATCGCTTATAGCCTTGCTTGCCCTGTACATAGGCTATTTTATACAGAGCGCAAAGCTGTACTTTAAGCTCGATTTCGGAACGGACTATATGAGTTATGCGGGGGCGGGCATATTCTTCGGCGTGTCCGGTTTTCTTGCTGCGGCAGCCGTAAACGATACCTCAGTAAGCGTAATGCCCATCTTTTACGCACTTATGGGAACCGGCGCGGCCATTAATATCATGCTTAAGAACAGGCGCGTGGAGAATTGCGTTGAAGTTGAAGAAAAGTAAATTTGCCCTTACAACCGCACAAACAGCCGTCTTTATGGCGATACTGACCTTTGCGGGCAAGCTTTTGGGCATGATACGCGAAGTGGTGCAGGCCAATTACTACGGCACGGGAATGGTTTCCGATGCCTACGTAATGGCGCAGAAGATACCGGACGCGGTTATGGCGGCGGTAATAAGCGCCGCGGCGCTGTCTTACATGCCCATGCTTTCTTCCAAACTCGAAAAAGAGGGACTGAGAGAGGGCAACAGATTTACGAGCCAGCTCATAAATCTGCTGATGCTCGTAAGCGGGGGCGTCGCGATTTTAGGCTCCGTGTTTGCGCCGCGCATAGTCGGTCTTCTGGCCTGGGGCTACGAGGGGGAGACGGCGGAACTTACGGTCTTTTACATGCGTTGGGTTTTCATCTCGATAATCTTCAACGCGGTGGTCGTGATAATGGAAGCCTATCTCCAGTACAGGAATGTCTTTCTTCCACAACCCATTTTGGGCTATGTGCAGAACATATCCATAATAAGCTTTATGGTGCTGAGCTCCTTTATAGGCTATCGCCTGCTCATATTCGGACGCGTAATAGGCTGGGCTCTCAGGGCGCTTGCTCTCTTGCTGCTCGGCTTTAGCAGAGGTTACAGGCACAGTCTTTCCTTTTCCGTAAGCGGCGCCGTGAAAGAGGCGGCGATACTGGCAGTTCCGATATTCATCGGCGGCTCGGTTAACCAGATAAACACCATGATAGATTCCTCGCTTGCCTCGGGCCTGTCCGCCGGAAGCGTTTCGGCCCTTTACTACGGAAACCTGCTCGTGGGCTTCATTTCGGCCATGACGGCCACCGTGCTTCTGACCATGCTCTACCCGCGCATGAACCAGGCCTTTGTGACGGAAGACTACGACAGGATAGGTGCTTTGGCGGAGCGCAGCATAAACCTGATAGTCATGATTTCCGTACCGCTCACCATGGGAGTGATGGCGTACAGTTCGTCCATAACCAAAATAATCTACGAGAGGGGCTTTTTCGGCGAGGCTTCCACGGATATGACGAAATCCGCCCTTTTCTACTACGCCATAGGCATAAGCTTTATCGCGGTATCCCAGATCATAACAAAGCTGTTTTATTCGATGCACAACACCAAGACCGCAGTCAAGTGTTCGGCAATAGCGGTGCTTACAAACATAGTTCTCAACCTGATACTGATAAGGTTTATGGGTCATTCCGGCCTTGCCCTGGCGACCGGCGTGGCCCAGATAATAAACGCGGCGCTCTTATACTACGCTTTCAGGCACAGATATCCCGGGATAAAGCTTCTGCGGTCCTGGAAAAAAATCATAATGATAAGCGTGCTGTCGACGGTTTCAATAGGCATATCTTACGGCGTATACGTGCTGCTCAGGGGGGTTGCGCTGCCGGAGCTGATATGCTTTGCGGCGGCGGCGGCGCTGGCTGCGGCAATATATCTTACATCGGCAAAAATAGCCGGATTCGAGGAACTGGACTTGCTGTCCGACCTGATTAAAAGGGGAGAAAAAGAGGAATAAAATCTATGAGAGACGAATTTGAAAAGACGGAAGGCACGGCGCTCGACCTTCTCGAGACCTGCAAGCCCGATTGCAGTGAAGATGACGATGCGTTGACCTGCTGCGAATCGCCGTCGGACGAAGAATATACCGAAAACGGAAACTGTGCGGAAGGCTCCGGGTCTTCGGAAGCTCAGGCCGAGGTTTTCGAGAGCGAATCCGCTAAGCCGGAAATTCCCGGAGCCGAATGCGCTCAATCGGAAGACCGCGATGCGGACGATGTCCGGCCGGAAGAAGATCGGGCCGAAAGCGCTCAGCCCGAAGAAGCAGGGTCCGAAGCACTCGAAGTGGCCGCGCAGCTCGCCGAAAGAGAGCCTGTCAAAGCCGACAGAGCCTTGCGCAACGGCTCCAAAAGAAGAAGCGCTGTCAAATCCGCCGGCAACGGAAAGAACAGGAAATCGAGAGTCATTCTGCTGACTCTGCTTGCGGTGGCTTTCCTTGTGGGCATCTTCATCTTCGGCCTCAAGAGCAAGACGGACGTTGTCACCGGAAAAAAGGTGACCATAGCCGAGTATGTCGTTGGCGAGCTTGCCGGCAAAACCTTTATGGGCAAGGTCGAGGAGAGACTTTCGAGGGACATGACTCCTATAGTCATAGATGAAAGCAGCCCTCTATATGAAAAGTTCAAAAACTCCGACAGGGTCAACATACTGCTGCTCGGGGTCAATGCCAACATGACCGACACCATAATGCTCGGCAGCTACGACATGACGGCCCAGCAGGTCGATATAATATCCATACCCCGCGACACCTACTACTACCGTAAGGGTTACGGCGCGGATACGGCCTTCCAGAAGATTAATTCCATGTGGCGCACAGACGGTTCGGTCGCTCTGGCCACAGCGGTTTCGGAACTGCTCGAGGGCATGCCGATACACTATTACGTAGTGGTGGAATACGAGGATATACAGGCGGTAATGGAAGTAATAGGGGGGGTAGAGTTCGACGTACCCTTCCATATGAAGTATATAGACAACACCCCCGGTTACGAACTCAAAATAGATATTCCGGCGGGCAAGCAGATTATAGACAGCAGCAATGTAATGCAGTTTCTGCGCTTTCGTCAGACCAATCCCTTCTACGCCAAACAGGGTTATCAGGGTTATCCCGGCGGCGACGTGCAGCGCACTCAGGTACATCAGGAGTTCATGAAGCTGGTCATCAAGAAGTGCTGCAAGATAGGCAACATCCTGGAAGTTGCTCAGGTCGTACTCGACAACGTGGATTCGGACCTGACCTACGGAATGGCCTTTAAGATAGCGGCAAAGGTCATAGCCGGTTTCGACCCCGCCAATATTCAAAGCTATATACTTCCGGGAAAGGACTTCACGAACACCCTGTCGTTTTGGGGGAAAGACGAGGAGGGTACCCTTGCCCTTGTGGAGAAGCTTTACGGAGTGGAATACGAAGACCCTCAGCAGCCCGAATACATAGAGCCGGGCTCGAGGATCAGGTTTGTCGGAGTTCCTCAGTTGACCGATGAAGTACGGAGCGAGACGGAGTAATTTATGAAGACTTTCAGACGCGCAGCTAAGCAGATTATAGCGGCAATCCTGATATCGGCCTCTCTCGCCGCCTCGGTTTACGCATACAGCTTTACCGACATAGAGGGGCACTGGAGCGCGGATAATGTGGAAAAAGCCCATGAATTAGGGGTTGTAAGCGGATATCCGGTGGAGGACGGTCTCTTTGAGTTTCGGCCCGTTAACGAGGTGAGCCATCAGGAAGCCATGGCAATGATATGCAACGCGCTTAAGTCCTGCTCTTACAGGGAGCTCAACATGGAGGCCGCCGCCGATTACGATGAGGTCTTAAATTCTCTGGGTTTTGCTCCCTGGGCAAAGTCTTTCGGAGGGGCGCTGATGGCGGCCGACGCGGTTTTCGCCTCGGATTTTCCTCTTCGCGCGCAGGCCTCGGATCCGGCCGAGAGGCAGACCATAGGAGCATGGGCCGCTCGGGTGCTTCAGCTTCCCGAGGCGCCGCTCGTTTCCGTCCAAAACTTTACGGACGGAAATACCGTTGCTCCCTGCTTCGCCGCCGAGGTGGACGCCCTTTATCGCTACGGCATAATGTCCGGCTACACGGACGGCAGCTTCGGCCCGAATCGCAGGGTCACCAGGGGTGAATTCGCCACGGTCTGCGTCAACATGATATCGGCCGTAGAAAAGCTGAAAGAGGCTTCGGGAAAGAATCTGCTCGCGGACAGCCTCTTTACCGGAACCGGCGTTTTTCAGGGCTGCGACGAGCTGACACGTCAGGTCGCCTTCTCCTTCGGAGGGCCGTATATTATTCCGGAGGATACGTCAATGGTTTTGGACGGCCGTCCGGCCGCGTTCTCGGATTTAAGCAGCCTGGGTTCCGCCCAGGTGGTCGTTTCGTTCCTTTATTCTCAGAACCCCGTTTTGATTATTCAGACCAAGCCCATGGTAGAAAAGGCCTATGTCCGGTCCGTAAGCACGGAAGGGGATTTTTACGTCGTGGGCGTTAAAAACGAGTTTGAAGTTACTCTCAGCTATGCGCTTCCGAAGGACAGCGGCTTTGCCCTGCCCACGGTAGGCGACAATATCAGTTTTATCGCCCTTGGCGCAAAGTTCTTAGAGATAAAGTAGTTGTAATCGCCCCTTGGGGCCATCCTCATATACCAACAGGAGAAGCAAATGTCATTGGATATCATCAAAGGGAAAAAAGTTGCGGAGCTCAGAGAGATAGCCGCCGTGCTTAAAATAGAAGGCGCGGCCAAGATGAAGAAGAGCGAACTTGTGGAGCTTCTTACGAAAATGCATCTGGAGGCTCAGGCCGCGGAAGGCAAAACGGACCGAAACGCGGAAGATGAGCCGGTTGAGCGGCCCTCCGAAAGCGACGAGGCCGAACGCTTTTACGATGCGGACGAAACGGAAGAGGCCTCCGATACGGACGAGGATGAGCAGCTTCAGGAAAACGGCAAAAACGGCCGTACGCGCTCTCCGCAGAAGCCCGGAAGAAGCGAAAAAACCGGAATATTGGATATAGCCGACGGCGGCTTCGGCTTTTTACGCTTCGACAACTTCCTTACTTCCGACGAAGACGTGTATGTGGCACCCGCGCAGATACGTCGCTTCAACCTCAAGACCGGCGACGAGATATGCGGCATAGCCCGCAAGCCGGACGAAGGTGAACGCTTCGGAGCCCTGCTTTATGTGAATACCGTAAACGGCGATGAACCCGGCGCGGCGATAAGGCGCAAGGATTTTTCGGAGCTTACGCCTATATATCCCGAAGAGCGCATAGTGCTCGAAAAAGGAAGCAGCACTCTTTCCATGCGGCTTACAGACCTTGTTGCACCCATAGGAAAGGGTCAGCGCGGGCTCATAGTGGCTCCGCCCAAGGCCGGAAAGACGACCCTGCTAAAGCAGATAGCCAAGGCCATCGAAGCTCAGAATCTGGATGCTACGCTGATAGTTCTTCTGATAGACGAAAGGCCCGAGGAAGTCACGGATATGCAGCGTTCCATAGACGGTCAGGTAATATATTCCACCTTCGACGAACAGCCATCCAACCACGTAAAGGTGGCGGAGATGGTCCTCGCGAGAGCTCAGCGCCTCTGCGAACACGGAAAAAACGTAATAATACTCTTAGACAGCATAACCCGCCTTGCGCGCGCCTATAACCTGGTGGAAGCCCCGTCCGGAAGGACTCTTTCCGGAGGTCTCGACCCCGCGGCGCTCTACAAGCCCAAGAAGTTTTTCGGCGCGGCAAGAAACACGGAAGAAGGCGGCTCCATAACCATATTGGCAACGGCCCTCGTTGAAACGGGCAGCCGCATGGA
>DAONZO010000038.1:0-8214 GCA_035406945.1 Bacillota bacterium
CAACCGTGCTTCCGCGTCTGTCGAGTTCGGCGGTGAGTCCGGCAAGAGCCTCTATCTGGGCCTCTCTGTCGCTATCGCAGTCCATGGGTCCTTCTATGCGAAGCTGAAGGGGCGCGGCCAGCTTTTCGAGTTCGCAGATGTAATCGGCCATGGCTTCGTAATTGTTGTTTCCGAAGGCTACGCCTATGGTTCCGTAGACGTCTATGTGAATGACGGGATTGTAGTCCGGGGAAAGACGCTTGTTAAGAATTCTGTCGCGCAGCCAAACCACGTAGTCGGCGAGCTTTTCTCCCTTTTCGCCCAGTTTTTCAGCTACATTGTTGATGAGGGCGTGGGGAAGAGCCGGCGCCTCTTTTATAATCATCTTGTCCGCGTTGCTGTAGCGGTCATCGCCGGACTGGGTAAAGATGGCGACGGGCTTATCCGCGATTTCGCAGCCGTACTCGTCGGCTACGACCTCGCACATCATGCGGCCCGTGGCCTTTGCGACAGCGTCGAGAAGAGCCTGGGAAACGCCGTAGCGTATGGCGGTGTGAAGACGCTTTCCGTCCACCTGTATGGCCTCCATGTCGGCGGCGAGCTGCTTAAAGTTATCCGCTTCGCGGCCGATGAGCCTGGGGGCTATGTGCTCGTTTATGATGGGAATGAAGTCATTTGCAAGAAAGAGAGGGTCTCTTCCGCCCGCGCCGGAGTACTGAACGGCAGCGCAGTCGCCGTAAGCGACCTGACCGTCTTCCAGGATTATCATGACGGAGATGGACTCGCCCGGCTGACGAATCGAAGTAAAGCCCGCGGTTACGGGATCGCCTGTGTAAAACAGACCGTCGTGTCCCGCGCCTTTTTTAATCGCGCGCTGATCATCGAAGTAGAAGCCTGTGCGTCCTGCGGAGCAAACGATGTTTTTGATTTTCATTTTTTCACCTATCCTTATTTATTAATAGCGGGGTCTGCCCACAAGGTGACCCTTGCCTATCGAGTAAACGTCATCTATGACCATTTGGAAGCTGGGCTCCCTGCGTTCGTGGCGGGCGCGTTCGGCCACCTTTTCCTCGTGGAATTTCTTTAAATCCTCGGTAAAGGGAAGATTCCCGACCTTGAGTATTCTGATTGCCCCGTCGTTGTCGCGGCAGGGCAGCATTATGCCCGCGTTGAAGCGGCAGGGAGCAAAGGGAATGTCCAGAACGCCGGCTTCCACTCCGCGGCAGGTGCCGAGGGCGAAATCCTCTTCGCCGAGCTCGTAGCACTTGTCCACTATGCAGCGGGTTTCCAGGCGTATGATTTCCTTCTCGCCTTCGAGGCGGCTGTCCTTAAATTCCTGATCCACCAGCATATTGACGGTCTGCTTGGTGCAGCGCAGTCCCTCCGCGTTGGCTTCCATGGTGGGAATGCCTACGGCTTCGTGCGGGCTCTTTACTATGACCTTTGTTGCTTTTGAGAGAGCCGCGGTGAGCGAACCCAGGGAGATTATTGCGAAGGCCTTTGCCTCGTCGGCGGGGAAGCCTCCCATCCACTGATGAAGAACCGTCGTTACGACAACGTCGTTGTAGCCGAACTTTTGAAGATATTCGTCGGTCAGTTCCTGCAGAGTTTGAATGGCCGCTATGTCCTGAACGAGGTTTCCGCATTGGCCGTAGCCTACGGTGATGTTCTTAACGCCCTGTTCGGCCGCTAAAAGAGCCTCGATTATGGCGACGGCGTGCGAAACGCAGGGCGGAACGAGGGTTCCGGTAAGGGGTCCGTAGGGCTCTCTGTTTATTGACACGCCCATTTCCTCGTAAAGTCCGGTAAGCCTGTCGACATACTGCCAATCCTTAATTGTGCGCTCCATGGGAACGTTCTTGCAGTATGGGAGATTGTAGGAGACGCCTCCGCCTTCGTAGCTTGTAAAGCCTCCCGCGTAGGTGATTTCCGTAAGCAGTCTCGCGTCGGGTGTGCCGTGGCGAACCTGAACGGGGGTGTTGACGCTTTCGACCACGCGGCGGCAACCGCTCACTCCGTGGTTGACTGCCGGAAAGCCGTTCATAAGCGCCCTGCCCAGACGAATGGATTCCTTGATTCCGTTCTCGGCCTCGACATAGCGGTTCTGACGGGTGTAGCTGTCTATGGTGGAAGGGAGCAGGTCGGCCTCGCCCTCTTTTTCGAGGAACTGCATAAGCTTGATATGTTCTTCGATTACGGGAACGCCGGCTCTGGGTTGAACGAGGGTTCTGCCCTCTTCTTTTGCCTTGATAAGCTTTTTAGAGAAGATTCTTTCTTCGGGCAGAGCCTTGTGGTAGGCGACGGCCTCCTCGATGTTGACGTCTTTCCCCGTCGGCCATTGGGTCAGCACTTCTGCGCGGAGGGCTTCAAATTCTCCCTGAGGTATGCGTTTATTCCGGATATCCATATTCTTCGAGCTCCTTCTTCATTATTCTGAGTGCTGCGGCGGGGTATTGCAGGGACAGCAGTCCCATGGCCGCAAGTATGTACTTTCTGTCTATGCGGATAGTCGCTTTAATCGGTCTTAGAGATTCCGGCTGCCCGGGGCTTGCCAGTGCAAAGGAGGCGATTTCTCCTGTTCTCTTCGTGTGTATGAGGCTTCCGCCCGTGACGACGATCTGTCTTACTTCGCGAAGGTCTTTTCCGGATTGGACGAAAGTTTTCCCCATCATAGTATAGGCTTCCTCCATCTTTCCGGCATGCCTTGCGACCGCGATTTCAACGGCCAGGGAAGCGAGAGCCCGGTCCAGGTTTTCGAGCTCCGCGTCGCCGTCCGGAAGTTTGTCCGTGTGCGAGGCGAGCAGGTCTATGAGCTCAGTAGCCCTTTCTTCGCTGAGACCCGCTAATTCGGCGACCCTGTCTATGCCCGCGGCTTCGGCGATGCCGTGTATGCTGTAGCGCATGCCTATATCGCCTTCGACGCTGCGCTTTGCATAGGGTTCGGGAAGACCCTTGTAGACGGTGTTGCCGTCCCGCGGCATTCCGTCGGCGACGGAGTAAACGTCGGTGGTCGCGCCGCCTACGTCGATGCCTATGAGTTCGCCTATGCCGGGTTCGTGGCCGGCGCCTTTTGCAAGTATGGTCATGGCTTCAAGCACCGCTGCCGGGGTCGGCATCACTATGCCGTCCATGAGCGCCGCGAACCTGGTAAGGCCCTTGGCCGAGACTATGCGCTCGAGGAAGATGTCGCGTATCTTGGCCTGAACGGCGTCCACCTTCAGAACGCCCAACTTCGGCATTACGTTGTCGCAGACATATGTGGTAAATCCCGAGAGTATGCGTTCGCATTCCCTTGCCGCCACGCGGTTTCCGGCTATTACTACGGGGAAGTTCGCTTCGAGGGTGGAGAGCATTTTCGCGTTGTGGATTATGCAGTTTTTGTTCCCCCCGTCCGTTCCGCCCGCAAGCAGGAATATGTCCGGTTTAAGCGAGGCTATTTCCTCCGCGTCGTCTTCCGTAAGCTCGTAGGAGTAGAGGCCTACTATCTTGGCGCCGGCTCCGAGGCTTGCGGTTTTCGCGGCCTCCATAGTGAGTTCCGGAACCAGGCCCGAGCTTATCATTCGCAGGCCTCCCGCGGCCGACGAGCAGGCGTAGGTTTCTTCGAACTCTATGCTTCCGATTTGGGCCTTGAGCTCTGCCAGAGCGTTGTTCAATCCGTCGTTTACATCTGTTGACACCGTCGTGTAGCTCTGCGCCGTGCCGAGCAGTTTTTCCCCTTCGATATCGACGGCCGTCAGCTTGGTGTAGGTGCTTCCGAAATCTATAAGAAGTACGGGCTTCATTTGTCGGCGAAGATTTCGTTCAGGGCTTCTATGGTGGTTTCCGGCGGGGTTCCGGGCGGGAAGGCGTAGTCGAAGCCCATTTCCTTAAAGCGCTTCTCCACTTCTTCGAAGCTCTGTTTTCCTATTACTATGTTGCCGCCCACAAGAAGCGGTATTCCGGTGAGTCCGGCCTCGTCGCACTTCTCTCGCATGCCGCGGCAGTCGAGTTCGCCCTGACCGTAGAGCGAAGAGATTACGATCGCGTCGGCATCGGATTCGATGGCTGCCGCGATGTACTCTTCCTGGCTCACCATGACGCCGAGGTTTATCACCTCGAATCCGGCTTCGGTGAAGGCGTGATACAGTATCTTGTTGCCGACCGCATGTACGTCGGCTCCGATTACGCCTATTATCAGGACTTTCTTTTCATGTTTTTCCCTCATCGTTTTACGCACCTCTGCTCAATGATATAGTACAATTTTGCTAAAGTGTTATATACCACTTAATTATATCGTTTGTTGTGCAAAAGTCAAGCCGCAGAATACGGAGATTGCGTCAAAAAACAAAAAACCCTCGCTTTTGCTCTCATCCTTGCGAGGGTAAAGAAGTTTTATCTGGTTTGGCTTATTGTCCGAAGATGTCTTCAATGCTCATGACATCGTCGGGATACTTGAAGCTGTCGGGATTCTTGGAGAAGTGAAGTGCCGAGCCGTCCATTGATATGCTCAGAACGCCGTCTACAATCTTTGCGTCGATCGAGTCGCCATCGACGGTCAGGGTGTATGCGTCGCCCTTCTTCTCCCATTTACCGTCCTGGGAGCCTTCGCCCTCCATGGACATGGTGAAGGTATTGTCGGCCTTGACGCTGAGCTTGCTTTCCATAAATCCGGCGCACTTAACTTTCATTCCTTCGGCCTCCATGTAAACGGCCACCCATTCGCCGACTATGGGAGCGTCTTTCTTTCCGCATGCGCTGAACGCACAGGCGAGCATGAGTACTACCAGTGCAATGGCAATAAATTTTTTCATAAACACCTCCTGTGATGAGAACTGCACTTATCATATCAAAAGAGGGAAATAAAGGCAAGGAACATCTGTTTTACTTATTTGCCTTGGAATCCACGAGCTCTTTAAGCATGGCCGCGAAATCGTCAAGGCTCATCGCGCCCAGATCGCCTTCGGCGCGGTGGCGCGGAGAGACGGTTTCGTTTTCTATATCGCGGTCGCCCACCACGAGCATGTAGGGCACCTTTTCGAGCTGGGCGTCGCGTATCTTGCGGCCTATCTTTTCGCTCCTGTAGTCGACTTCGACGCGGAAGCCCATGGCCTCTAATTTCTTGGCGGCTTCTGCGCAGTAATCGAAGGCTCTGTCGGTGACGGGCAGGAATTTCGCCTGGACAGGAGATAACCATAAGGGAAATGCGCCGGCAAAATGCTCCGTTATCACACCGATAATCCGCTCAATAGATCCGAATACCACACGGTGAATCATAACCGGACGATGCTTCTCGCCATCGGGTCCGATATATTCGAGCTCAAATCTTTCCGGCAGCTGCATATCCAGCTGAATAGTACCGCACTGCCAGGTGCGCTCCAGGGAATCGGAGATGTGGAAATCGAGCTTCGGTCCGTAGAATGCTCCGTCTCCTTCATTGATCACATAGGTCTTCCCCATCTCTTCACATGCTTTTTTCAGCGTATCGGTTGCGAAATCCCACGCTTCAACCTCGCCCATGTGATTCTCGGGCATGGTTGATAATTCAATCTGATAGCTCAAGCCAAACACGGAGTAGACTTCGTCAAACAGCCTGATTACATTCTTAATCTCGTCCAGCATCTGATCCCATGTCATAAAGATGTGGGCGTCGTCCTGCGTGAAGCATCTGACCCGGAACAATCCGTGAAGGGCACCGGAGATCTCGTGCCGATGCACCAGTCCCAATTCCCCGACCCGCAAAGGCAATTCCTTGTAGGAGTGCGGTTCGGAACGGTAGACCAGCATCCCGCCCGGGCAGTTCATGGGCTTGATGGCAAAATCCGTCTCATCGATAACTGTCGTGTACATGTTTTCCTTATAGTGCTGCCAATGTCCGGAGCGCTCCCATAACTCCCTGCTCAGAATCATTGGAGTAGATATTTCTACATATCCATACCGCTTATGAACTTCTCTCCAATAATCGATCAGCGTATTTTTCAGAACCATTCCCTTCGGAAGGTAGAACGGAAATCCCGGACCCTCGTCCATAAGCAGATAAAGCCCCAGCTCTTTTCCGAGTTTCCGGTGATCTCTCTTCTTTGCCTCTTCAATACGGGTAATGTATTTGTCAAGCTCTTCCTTCTTTGGAAAAGCAATTCCATAAATACGCTGTAATGTCTCTCTGCTTGAATCGCCTCTCCAGTAGGCGGCGTTGCACTGCAGCAGCTTAAAGGCGTTGGCCTTTACACGGCTCGTCGAGTCGAGGTGAGGCCCGGCGCAAAGGTCGGTAAACTCGCCCTGAGTGTAGAATGAGATATGAGCGTCCTCGGGCAGATCGTTTATGAGCTCGACCTTAAACGGTTCCTCTTTTTCCTCCATATACTTTATGGCTTCTTCGCGCGGAAGTTCGAAGCGCTCGATTTTAAGCCCTTCCTTAATGATCTTCTTCATCTCCGCTTCGATTTGCTCAAGGTGCTCGGGGGTAAACGGGAAGGGAAGGTACAGGTCGTAGTACCAGCCCTCCTTAACCGAAGGGCCTATCGCGAGCTTCGCCTCAGGCCAGAGCCTTTTGACGGCCTGCGCCATAACGTGCGAGCAGCTGTGCCAATAAGTCTGACGGTATTCCTCGTTTTCAAATGTGTACTTGTTTTCGTTGTCCATTGCGATATCCTCCTTTACACGAGAGGGGGCAAATAAAAACACCCCCGAAATATATCAGGGGTGAGATAAAATCCCACGGTTCCACCCTGCTTACGGCAAGCGCCGTCGCTCGTGCGCTCTGTGTCGGGAGCTCCCGTCCCAGCCTACATATCGGTGGGCGGCTCCGAGGTGGTGGGTGCATCCTTCGTCCTTAAGCTCCCTTTCAGCACAGGGGGGGGGAACCTCTCTGTTAAGTCTTCCGGCGACCGTCCTCTTCATAGCCTTGATATTGAATTACGCTTAAATTTAGCACCGAGCGGGGGAAAAGTCAAGTACCTATTATGCACGGAAGATCGCTTTAACTACAAGTTGACATCAAATGGGGCGAGGATATAATTATTATATATGATCTTTTCGAATATCCGGTTGTTTGTGATTTTTTACAGGAGGTTTCATAGTGAGCAGTAAACGCTTATTTTCGTTTATTTTAGCGACCCTGATTTGCCTTGCGCTTTTGCCCGCAAATATCTTTGCATACAATGAAGAAGAACCGGAAATAACGTGGTTTGAAGGTGATGTTTATGCTATTGCGGGAGATAACATAGATGGAATGCTTATTGTTCGTAAAGGCGGGAAATACGGCTATTTAGACCCGAGCGGAAAAGAGGCGGTGCCTTGTATTTACGACAGGATAAATGAGTTCTCCGAAGGCCTTGCGGTTGTCGAAACGGGCTACTGGCTGAGGGACCTTTGGGAAGCGGAAAAGATGGGAATCGTCGATAAGAGCGGAAAGGAAGCAGTGCCCTTTGTTTATAACAGGATATGGAAATTTTCCGAAGGACTGGCACCCGTCCTTAAAGGTGTTATGTGTGGTTATATAGACAAAAGCGGAGAAGAAGCGTTGCCGTTAATTTACGAGGGGGCATTAGGCTTTTCCGAAGGTCTGGCTTCGGTTTGCAAGAATTCTCAATGGGGTTATATAGACAAAAGCGGAAAAGAAATTATCCCCTTTGAATATGATTTGACGCGCGAATTTTCCGAAGGATTGGCGCCCGTCTGTAAAAACCTCAAGTGGGGTTATGTGGACAAAGAGGGAAGGGAAGTGTTCCCCTGCATTTATGTTGACGCACTCGGATTTTCCGAAGGTCTCGCGGCCGTTTATGAAGACGGGCTATGGGCTTATATAGACAAGGACGGAAAGAAGGTAAGCCCTCCTCTTTATCAGGAGGCCGCGGCCTTTTCAGACGGTCTGGCTGCCGTTTGCAGAGATTGGAAATGGGGCTATATCGACAAAAGCGGAGAAGAAGTGATACCTCTTGTTTACGATGCCGTCCGGGAATTTTCCGAGGGATTGGCGGCTGTCAGGAAGGGCAGCGTATGGGGCTTTATCGACAAAGCCGGAAAAGAAGTTGTGCCCTGCGTTTTTAATTCCGCCACAAGCTTTTCCGGAGGGGTGGCCTTTGTTGAAAAGGACGGTAAAGTTGGAGTACTCAACAACCCGATTAATCCTCCGGCGCCTGCGAACCCCGCGGCCGGCGCGTCTTCCTGGGCGGTCGAGCTTGTTGCCCGGGCTATTGAAACCGGCATAGTTCCGGAGAACCTGCAGAAGAATTATACTTCTTCCGTCACCCGCGCGGA